>JAEXXY010000030.1 GCA_023451855.1 Actinomycetes bacterium | reverse complement strand
CCCAGGTGCTGGCTTCGGCCCGGGGCACCGAGTCCCTGCTCCGAGAGCTGCGACAGGCCGCCGACGAGGGGCTCGCCGTCATCACCAGCTCGCCGTTCTCCCGACGCCGGCACGCACCCCGCGTGCGCTCGATGGCCGAGCTCGTCGAACCCCTCGACATCGCGATGCGAAGCGCGCGCGTGCTCGTGCGCCGCGTGACCATCGCCGTGGGCCGGGGCGAGACTTTGCCCGACAGCTACCGGACGCTCCTCGGACGGCTCGCCGACGCCACGGACGTCATGGCCCGCGCGCTCGCCGAGAACGCAGCCGCGTCCGCCGGTCGCAGCGCGCTCCTCGAGGTCGCCGCCGAGATCGGCGACCTCCCGCGGACGTCGAGCCTGGCCATCGAGACCGTCCTCGCGCAGCTGCGCTCGCTGACCCTCGACCTGCTGCAGGTGGCGGGGATGGGCCTCGAGGAGGCCCACGCCGCCATTCCGCCGGAGCGCGAGCGCGGCTGACGTCTCCGCGTCGGGCGGCGTCGGGCGGCGTGGGGGAGTGGACCGCGGCACGGCGAAGGGGCCGGGTCCGTGCGGACCCGACCCCTCCGGCCGGCGTACGTGTCGGCGCTCAGGCCGACGGCGTCAGCTCGTGCGGTCCCGTCTTCAGCTTCTCGACGCGCGGGTCCCCCGCGTCGGCGAAGTAGTCGGCCGGGATCGTCTCGTCGTGGCCCTCCGGCGCCTTCGCGGCACGCAGCACCAGCGTCAGCACGACGGCGACGACGACGTTGATGGCGAACGCCGTGACGGCGATGTAGCCGAGCTGGCCGATGAGCGGCATGTTGGCGACGGAGCCGGCGAAGTGCGCCCCGGTCGCCTTGTTCGTCACGTTGTACGCAGCGATCGTGCCGTAGACCATGCCGACGGCCCAGCCGGCGAGCAGCGCCCAGCGGTGGAACCAGCGGGTGTAGAGGTAGAACACCAGCGCCGGGAACGTCTGGAGGATCCAGATGCCGCCGAGGAGCTGGAAGTTGATCGCGTTGCTCTTGTCGAGCGCGAGCACGAAGACCAGCGCGAACGCCTTGACGACGAGCGAGGTGATCTTGCTGACCTTTGCCTCCTGCTGCTCCGTCGCGTCGGGTTTGATCCACGCCTTGTAGATGTTGCGCGTGAACGTGTTGGCCGCGGCGATCGACATGATCGCGGCCGGCACGAGCGCACCGATGGCGATGGCGGCGAAGGCGACACCCGCGAACCAGGCCGGGAACATGTCCTCGAACAGCTGCGGGATGACGAGCTGGCCGTTGACCTTGCCGTCGAGGCCGATCGGCTTGGTGCCCGCGGCGATCGCGACCCAGCCCAGCAGTGCGAGCAGGCCGAGCAGGAACGAGTACGCCGGCAGGATCGAGGCGTTCTTGCGGATCGTGTTGCGGTTCTTGGCCGACAGGCTCGCCGTGACCGAGTGCGGGTACATGAACAGGGCCAGCGCCGAGCCGAGGGCGAGCGTCGCGTAGGCCCAGTACGCCTTCGGGCCCGGGATGAACACGTTCGGGTTGCCGGTGGCGGGGTTCTTCGTCGTCGTCATCTTGTCCTTCGCCGCGTCGAAGACGTGACCCCAGCCGCCGACCTTCGACGGCAGGTAGATGACCGCGACGATGATGACGATGTAGATGAGGATGTCCTTGACGAACGCGATGATCGCCGGCGCGCGCAGGCCCGAGGTGTAGGTGTAGAGAGCGAGCACGAGGAAGGCGATGAAGAGCGGCAGGTCGTTCTGGACCCAGTTGCCGCCGGCGCCGACGCCCGCGACCTCGAGGACGGCCTGGATGCCGACGAGCTGCAGGGCGATGTACGGCATCGTCGCGAGGAAGCCGGTGACCGCGACGGCGAGCGACAGGCCGCGGGAGCCGGACCGCCCCTGCACGAAGTCGGCCGGCGTCACGTAGCCGTGCCGGTGCGACACCGACCACAGACGCGACATGAAGACGAAGATGATCGGGTAGAGCACGATCGTGTACGGCACGGCGAAGAAGCCGTTGACCGCGCCGAAGGCCCACATGGCGGCCGGGACGGCGACGAACGTGTAGGCCGTGTAGAGGTCGCCGCCGAGCAGGAACCACGTGATCCACGTGCCGAAGCTCCGGCCGCCGAGGCCCCACTCCTCGAGGCTCTCCATGCTCTGCGGACGCCGCCAGCGCGCGGCCCAGAAGCCGGCACCTGCGACGAGGACGAAGAAGAAGACGAGGACGGCGAGCGCGACGCCGTTGACGCCGGTGTTCGTGGCGGCGGGGGCGAGGGCGCTCATCGGTTGCCGTCCTCTCGGTCACGCGCGGTGTCGTCGTAGGAGTCCTCGTAGGAGTCGCCCTCCGGGCTCATCGGGACGTGCGGACGGGCTTTGAGAACGAGCCGGTAGGCCGTGTACGTCAGGGCCGAGCAGAGGATGACCCAGAGGAACTGGTACCAGATGAAGAAGGGGAACCCGCCGAGGCGCGGCTCGTCCTTGGCGTAGGTGCCGACGAGCATCAGCGCGACGATCGGGATCGCGAGGAGCACCCCGGCGACGGCCAGCAGGCCCTTGTTCGCCGGTGGCGCCGAGTGTCGGTGCGGAGTGGAACTCACGCGGGTGACCTCCGTTGGTCGGGGCCGGGTCGGTCCGGCCGTGCGTGTCGGAACGTACTCCCGCCCATGCCCCGAATGGGGGGTCCGACACAGGCAGTTGCCGATCGACCCCCGTTTCGTGACGTGGCCGGCACCGTGGAACCGCCGTCGGGGGCGCGGGCCCGCACGGATAAGGTGCCCTCATGGCTGATTTCGATGTCGTTGTGCTCGGTGCCGGACCTGGTGGCTACGTCGCGGCGATCCGCGCGTCGCAGCTCGGCAAGAAGGTCGCCGTCGTGGAGAAGCAGTACTGGGGTGGGGTGTGCCTCAACGTCGGCTGCATCCCGAGCAAGGCGCTGCTGCGCAACGCGGAGATCGCGCACATCATCACCCACGAGAAGAAGACGTTCGGTATCGAGGGCGAGGCCACGATGTCCTACGGGCCGACGCACTCGCGCAGCCGCTCAGTGGCCGACGCCAGCGCCAAGGGCGTGCACTACCTCATGAAGAAGAACAAGATCGAGGAGATCGACGGCTGGGGCACCATCACGTCGGCGACCTCGATGGACGTCGCCCTCAACGACGGCTCGTCGCGCTCGGTCACCTTCGACAACCTCATCATCGCCACCGGCGCCCAGGTCCGGATGCTGCCGGGCATGCAGGTCAGCGACAACGTCGTCACCTACGAGGAGCAGATCCTCGACGCGGACCTGCCGGGCTCGATCATCATCGGCGGCTCGGGCGCCATCGGCGTCGAGTTCGCCTACGTCATGAAGAACTTCGGCGTCGACGTCACCGTCGTCGAGTTCCTCGACCGCATGGTGCCGACCGAAGACCCCGACGTGTCCAAGGAGCTGCTGCGCCAGTACAAGAAGCTCGGCGTCACGGTGCTGCTCTCGACCGCCGTCAAGAACGTCGAGGACACCGGCTCGGGCGTGCGCGTCACGGTGGCCCCGGCCGCCGGGGGCGACGAGACCGTCCTCGAGGCCGACAAGTTCCTCGCCGCCTTCGGCTTCGCCCCGCGCACCGAGGGCTACGGCCTGGAGTCGCTCGGTGTGCAGATGACCGAGCGCGGCGCCGTCGCGATCGACGGCCGCGGCCGCACCAGCGTGCCCAACGTCTTCGCGATCGGTGACGTCACCGCCAAGCTCATGCTGGCGCACACCGCCGAGGCCATGGGCGTCGTCGCCGCCGAGACCATCGCAGACGCCGAGACCATGGAGCTGAACTTCGACATGATCCCGCGGGCGACCTTCTGCCAGCCGCAGATCGCCTCCTTCGGCTACACCGAGGCCCAGGCCAAGGAGAAGGGCTACGACGTCAAGACGGCGAGCTTCCCCTTCTCGGCCAACGGCAAGGCACGCGGCATGGCCGAGGGCGTCGGCTTCGTCAAGATCGTCGCCGACGCCGAGCACAACGAGCTGCTCGGCGCCCACATGATCGGCCCCGAGGTCACCGAGCTGCTCCCGGCCCTGACGCTGGCCCAGCAGTGGGACCTCACCGCCGACGAGGTGGCCCGCAACGTCTTCGCCCACCCGACGCTGAGCGAGGCCATGAAGGAGGCCATCGAGGGGATCGCGGGGCACATGATCAACCTCTGAGGCGTCGACCTCCGAGGCGTCCTGTCACCGGACGCGTCGCGACGCGCGAAGGGCGCCCCACGGCTCGAACCGTGGGGCGCCCTTCGACGTCTGGTGCGACCTGCCGATCAGTACCAGTGCTTGCGTCCGCCGATGGCGCGGCCGGTGGCGCCGAGCACGTACAGGACGGCTCCGACGACCAGCAGAATGATGCCGATGGTCGTGAGGATGCTGATATGGGCGAGAAGGCCGATGATCAGCAGGATCAGTCCGAGGATGATCATGGTGTCGCTTCGCTCCTTTGGAGTGGGTTCCCGAGACAGCTGTTCCGTACCCGGGGGCGGCACGCCATCAACACCGGCAGGGTCACGAAACGGTGACGCACCCCGACCGGGCCGGTGCCCCCACGCCGATTAGTGCGTGCTGGCCCGCGCTGTTACGCTTGGGGACGCCGTATTCCGGCCGCGGAAAGAGAGAGCCCAGGTGGACATGCCCTGGTGCACCGCGCAACGAGTAGAGAAGGAGTCGGTCTTCCATGCCCCTGGACGCTGACGTCAAGAAGAACATCATGGCCGAGTACGCCACCAAGGAGGGCGACACCGGCTCCCCCGAGGTGCAGGTCGCACTGCTCACGCAGCGCATCAAGGACCTCACCGAGCACGCCCGCGCTCACAAGCACGACCACCACAGCCGTCGTGGCCTGCTGCTGCTCGTGGGCCAGCGCAAGCGGATGCTGCGCTACCTCGAGACCACCGACATCGAGCGTTACCGTTCGCTGATCAAGCGACTCGGCCTGCGTCGATGACGATGTGACGAAAGGCGGTCACCGCGCGTGCGCGGTGACCGCCTTTCGTCGTAGGTGCGGCCGGGTCGGGCTCCGACACCGACCGCAGCCGCGGGCCAGCAGGCCCGCGGGAGTACACAGAAGGCAAACCGGGCACACAACGACGATGTGCACCGGCTACATGAGAAAAAGAAAGCGAGGGCCCACATGGAGGGTCCAGACATCACCTTCGCCGAGACCGTCATCGACAACGGCAGCTTCGGCACCCGCACCATCCGGTTCGAGACCGGGCGCCTGGCCAAGCAGGCCGGCGGCGCCGTCGCGGCCTACCTCGACGACGACACGATGCTCCTGTCGACGACGTCGGCCGGCAAGCAGCCGAAGGACCAGTTCGACTTCTTCCCCCTGACGGTCGACGTCGAGGAGCGGATGTACGCCATCGGCAAGATCCCCGGCAGCTTCTTCCGCCGCGAGGGTCGCCCGTCCACCGAGGCCATCCTCACCTGCCGCCTCATCGACCGGCCGCTGCGCCCGACCTTCAAGAAGGGTCTGCGCAACGAGGTCCAGGTCATCATCTCGGTGTTCTCGCTGAACCCCGACCACCAGTACGACGTGCTCGCCATCAACGCCGCGAGCGCCTCGACGCAGATCTCCGGCCTGCCGTTCTCCGGCCCCATCGGTGGCGTGCGCGTCTCGCTCATCGACGGCCAGTGGGTCGCCTTCCCGAACTTCTCCGACATCGAGCGCTCGACCTTCGACATGGTCGTCGCCGGTCGCGTGGTCGGTGACGACGTCGCGATCATGATGGTCGAGGCCGAGGCCACCGAGTCGACGTGGGACCTCGTCAAGAACCAGGGCAAGCAGGCTCCGACCGAGGAGGTCGTGGCCGAGGGCCTCGAGGCCTCCAAGAAGTTCATCAAGCAGCTGTGCGAGGCCCAGGCCGAGCTCGCCTCCAAGGCCGCCAAGCCGGTCGAGGAGTTCCCGGTCTTCCTCGACTACGAGGACGACGTCTACGCCGCCGTCGAGGCCGCCGCGTCGGCCGACACCGCGCAGGCCCTGACCATCGCCGGCAAGCAGGAGCGCGAGGACCGCCTCGACGAGATCAAGGCCTCCGTCAAGGAGCAGCTCGCGTCGCAGTTCGAGGGCCGCGAGAAGGAGATCTCCGCCGCGTTCCGCTCGCTGCAGAAGCAGCTGGTGCGCCAGCGTATCCTGCGCGACAAGGTCCGCATCGACGGCCGTGGCCTCGCCGACATCCGCGCCCTCGGCGCCGAGGTCGAGGTCCTGCCGCGCGCGCACGGCTCGGCGATCTTCGAGCGCGGCGAGACCCAGATCATGGGTGTCACGACGCTCAACATGCTCAAGATGGAGCAGCAGCTCGACACGCTGAGCCCCGTCACGCGCAAGCGCTACATGCACAACTACAACTTCCCGCCCTACAGCACCGGTGAGACCGGCCGCGTCGGTTCGCCGAAGCGCCGCGAGATCGGTCACGGCGCCCTGGCCGAGCGTGCGCTCATGCCGGTCCTGCCGACGCGTGAGGAGTTCCCGTACGCGATCCGTCAGGTGTCCGAGGCGCTCAGCTCCAACGGCTCGACGTCCATGGGTTCGGTCTGTGCTTCGACCCTGTCGCTGCTCAACGCCGGTGTGCCGCTGCGCGCCCAGGTCGCCGGCATCGCGATGGGCCTGGTCTCCGACCAGGTCGACGGAGAGACGCGCTACGCCGCCCTCACCGACATCCTCGGTGCCGAGGACGCCTTCGGCGACATGGACTTCAAGGTCGCCGGCACCAAGGAGTTCGTCACGGCCATCCAGCTGGACACCAAGCTCGACGGCATCCCGGCGTCGGTCCTCGCTGGCGCGCTGACCCAGGCCCGCGACGCGCGTCTGCACATCCTCGACGTCATGGCCGAGGCCATCGACGTGCCCGACGAGATGAGCCCGTACGCGCCGCGCATCATCACGGTGAAGGTCCCCGTCGACAAGATCGGTGAGGTCATCGGCCCGAAGGGCAAGATGATCAACCAGATCCAGGACGACACGGGCGCCGACATCTCGATCGAGGACGACGGCACCGTGTTCATCGGTGCGGTCGACGGCCCGTCGGCCGAGGCGGCTCGCGCGGCGATCAACGCCATCGCGAACCCGACGATGCCCGAGGTCGGCGAGCGCTTCCTCGGCACGGTCGTCAAGACGACGACCTTCGGTGCCTTCGTCTCGCTGCTGCCCGGCAAGGACGGTCTGCTGCACATCTCCGAGGTGCGCAAGCTCGTCGGTGGCAAGCGCATCGACAACGTCGACGACGTCGTCAAGATCGGTCAGAAGATCCAGGTCGAGCTCAAGGAGATCGACCCGCGGGGCAAGCTCTCCCTGGCTGCCGTCCTCGCCGAGGACGACACCAAGGGTGAGGCTGCGGCCGACGACGAGGCGAGCGAGACGGCCGAGGCCTGACCTCACCCGTCCGCACGGATCACGAGCGGCCCGTCACCCCGTCCGGGGTGGCGGGCCGCTCGCGTCCTCGGCGGAGCGGGCGTCCGCGTCCTCCTGGGCGGCCGGTGCGGTTGGGCGGTAGCGGCCGGCGAGGCGCGGGTCCTGCTCCCACCACAGGCCGGACGCGTCGGCCTGCGGGGCCGTCGCGGGTCCGTCT
>JAEXXY010000299.1 GCA_023451855.1 Actinomycetes bacterium | reverse complement strand
CGCGAGGAGCTGGACCGCGCCACGGTGGCCGTGCACGCCGCCACGGTCCCCGAGCCGTTCGGCCAGGTCGTCACCGAGGCCATGGCGGCCGGCGTGCCCGTCGTGGCGACCCGTGGCGGCGGTGTGGGCGAGATCGTTCGCACCGACGCCGGCTCGGGCCCCGGCACCGCCTGCGTCCCCCGCGTGCCGTCCGCGGCCACCGGACTGCTCGTGCCGCCCGGGGATCCCGACGCCCTCGCCGCCGCGATCCTCGACGTCCTCGAGGACCCCGAGTCGGCTCTGGACCGGGCGGCCCGCGCCCATGCCGACGTGACGCACCGGTTTCTCGCCTCCACGACGGCCGCGGGCCTCACCCGGGTGTGGGAGCGCGCATCTTCACGCTAAATGCCTACATGGGGTGGTCCGTCTCGTTAGCCTGAGATGACCTGGACCGGGGCGTTCGTCACGCCGTGCCAGCCCGCTGCGGTGCACGCCTGCGCACCTCCCACCGACCCGGAGCCGCCATGACGAGGTCCACGCCTTCCCGGACGGTGACGGCATGGTGACCGAACGGCCCACCTTCCCCACCGCCCCCGGACGCCGGGTCGGCGCGCCGTCCGGGCTCTTCACCCGCCGGCCCCGCGTCGCCATCGCCCACGACTACCTGACGCAGCGAGGCGGCGCGGAACGCGTGGTCCTCGCCCTGCTCCGCGCCTTTCCGGAGGCAACGGTCCACACGACGCTCTACAACGCCCGCACCACCTATCCCGAGTTCCGGGACGCGGACGTCGTCGTCTCGCCGATCGACCGGGTCCCGATGCTGCGCCGGGACCACCGCGTCGCGCTTCCGATCCTGCCGTGGGCGGTGTCGCGACTGCCCATCGACGCCGACGTCGTCATCGCGTCCAGCTCCGGCTGGGCGCACGGCGTCCCGACCTCCGGACGCAAGCTCGTGTACTGCCATGCGCCCGCGCGCTGGCTGTACCAGCCGGAGGCCTACCTCGGGGAGAGGCCCGGGCGCTCGCTGCGCGGCCGGGCGCTCTCCGCACTCAGTGACCGGTTGACGCGGTGGGACCGAGCCGCCGCCGCGACCGCCGACCGCTACCTCGTCAACTCCACGCTCGTGCGCGAGCAGGTCCGTGCGGCCTACGGGCTCGAGGCCGACGTCGTGGCTCCGCCCTACGGGATCGACCCGACCGGACCGCAGGAGTCGGTGCCCGAGCTCGACGGGTGGCAGGACGGCTACCTGCTCGTCGTGTCGCGGCTCATGCCGTACAAGAACGTCGACGTCGCCGTCGAGGCGGTCCGGGGCCTGCCCGAACGTCTGGTGATCGTCGGTGCCGGTCCGATGGAGGCACGGCTGCGCGCCGAGGCGCCGGGGAACGTGCGCCTCGTCAGCGGCCTGACCGACGCGCAGCTGCGCTGGACCTACGGGCACGCGACGCGGCTGGTGGCGCCCAGCTTCGAGGACTTCGGCCTGACGCCGCTCGAGGCGGCGGCCTTCGGGGTGCCGACCCTGGCACTGCGCGGCGGCGGCTACCTCGACACCATCGACGAGTCCGTCAACGGTGTCTTCTTCTCCAGCGCGACGCCCGACGCCATCCGGGACGCGATCGGCGAAGCGCACGTGCGCCGGTGGAACGCCGACGCGGTGCGGGCCCACGCGTGGCAGTTCTCCGAGGCCCGGTTCCACGCCCGGATGCGCGACGAGGTGGACGACCTTCTCGAACGGGACGGGTGAGGCGAGGGCCGACTCACCTGCTCGCCGTCCGGATCAGCTGAAGGCCCGCAGCACGAGGACCCACGCGACGACCGGCGCGCCCACGGCGAGGATGATCGCGAGGACCCGCTGGGCCGCGGCGTGGGCGTAGACCTTGGCGATGACCGCCGCCACCAGGCCGGCCGCGAACACCGCCAGCGAGTACGTCGCGAACGACGCGCTCAGCTGGACGATCTCCGGCGAGCGGGTGATGTTGGCGACCGTCGCCGCCTTGCCGGCCGGGCCCCACGGTGCCGGCAGCGGCACCTGGGCGAGCAGGATCAGCGCGATGCCGAGCAGGTCGGTGCGCCCGTGGCGCGGCCCGGTGGAGACGGCCTCGCGCCGCGTCGTCGCCACCCGGGACGGCGGCACGTGCGGCGGCGGGGGGCGCAGGGCGCGCGGCAGCGTCCACAGCAGCCCCGGCAGGCCGGTCAGCACGGCGAGGTAGGCGGCGTAGAGCTTCGGGCGGTAGTCGGAGGCGAAGCCGAAGACGGTGATGACGAACGGGGTCGCCTGCACGAGCACCCACACGTACACCGCGAAGGCGACGACGGCGACGAGGACGACAGCGACGTCGGACCGTCGACGGGTTCCTGCTCCGGACATGGCCGACAGTGTAGGCAGCGCCGGGGCACGCACCCGAATGTGCCCGAACGGGTGCAACCCGCCACCTAGACTGGCCGCGTGGAGACGACGCGCGGGACCGCCGACGACCTGTTCGACCGCGACCGGGTCGACGGCGACACGCTCGCCGACGCGGGTTCCGGCTCGTCCGGATCCGGTGGGTCCGAGGGCGACAGACCCGACCGCAGCGGCGGTGAGGAGGGCAGCGGCCGGCGCGAGAAGCGTCGCAACCGCAAGGTGCTCGTCGCCGCTCTCGTGCTCCTGCTCGTGCCGGTCCTCGCCGTCGGGGGCTACCTCGCCTGGCTCAACCACCTGGTGACCGACAACGTCAAGCAGGAGCTGCTCCTGCCCGACGCGTCCGGGCCGGGCGCGCTCCCGACGCTGCCCGACGGCAGCGTCGTCACGCAGCCGGCCGGCAACGGCACCAACTACCTCATCATCGGCAACGACGCCGGGCCCGACCGCGTCGGCGCCCGGTCCGACGTCATGGTGCTCGTGCACATCCCGGCCGACCACTCGCGCGTCACGCTCATCCACTTCCCGCGCGACCTCTACGTCTCGATCCCGGGCCGGGGCAAGAACAAGCTCAACGCGGCGTACGCGTTCGGCGGCGCGCCGCTGCTCGTGCGCACGATGCAGGACCTCCTCGGCATCCGCGTCGACCACGTGGCGATGCTCGGCTTCGAGCAGTTCAAGAGCATGACGGACGCCGTCGGCGGGGTCGACGTCAACGTCGAGGAGCCGAGCAAGGACGACGGCTACACCTTCCAGGTGGGCACCATGCACATGGACGGCGACATGGCCCTGGCCTTCGTCCGTGAGCGCAAGCAGCTGTCCGAGGGCGACATCTCCCGCGGCCGCCGCCAGCTGGCGTTCATCAAGGCGCTCATGCTCAAGACGCTGAACAAGGACGTCCTGCTCAACCCGGTCAAGCTCGGCCAGTTCGCCGACGCCGCGACGAAGAACCTCACCGTCGACCAGCACCTCGACGTCGGCACGATGCGCTCGGAGGCCCTGGCGCTGCGCGACATCCGCGGCGGCGACATCCGCTTCATCACGGCGCCGTTCACCGGGTTCGGCACGAGCCCGGCCGGCGCGTCCATCGACATCGTCGACGAGGTCAAGATGAAGGACCTCGGCGAGGCCATCCGCAACGACGAGCTCAACGCCTACCAGGACTGAGCGGCTCAGCGGGTCGGTGGGCGCAGCGCCGCGGCGACGACCGGCAGCACGTCCTCGATGGCGGCGCCCATGAGGGCGTACGCCTCGGCTCCACGCCCGTACGGGTCGGGGATGTCGGACTCCTCGGCCGGGCGGGCCCGCACGAAGCCGCGGCGGTCGCGCGCGGCCTCGGCCACGCGCGTCACCCACGGCGTCGGGCCCGGGGAACCGGCGGACGCGTCGGACGTGTCGGACGCGTCCGCAAGAGCCTCCGCGGCCGCAGTGGACAGGTCGGTGTCGGCGAGCAGGTCGGCGAGCTCCCCGAGGGTGAAGGTGCGACGCAGGACGCGCGGGTTGAGTGCGACGGCGTCGGAGCGGTGCCGCTGGGTGGCCGCGACGACGAGGTCGGCCTCGGCGAGGATCGCCGGCGTCAGCTGCCGCGAGGCGAACCCGGCCGCGTCGGCCCCCGCCTGCTCGAGCAGCTCCACCGAACCCGGCTCGATGGGGGCGCCGACCATGGCCCGGGTACCCGCGCTCGACGCGACGAGCCCGGTGTCGCCGAGCATCTGGGCGAGGCGACGCTCGATGTACGGGGAGCGGCACACGTTGCCGGTGCACACGACGAGCACGCGTCCGGCCCGGACCGCGCCACCGGCGTCGGGCGACTCCCCAGGGGTCGCCGGGCTCTCCGGGCCCAACGGGCTCTCCGGGCTCACCGGGCCGCCTGCTCGGCGAGCTCGCGCGTGAGGGCCAGGCACGCGTCCCACGTCGGCAGGAGGCCGGCGGCCGCGGCCTCGTCGAGGGTGGGGGCAGCGGCGTCCTTGGCCGAGACGATCGGCTCGAAACCGGCCGGCAGGTCGAGCCCGACGCGCGGGTCGAGCGGGTTGGTGCCGCGCTCGGTGGCCGGGTTGAACACCTCCGAGCACAGGTAGACCGCCGTGCCGTCCTCGACGCAGGCGAGCGCGTGCCCGAGGCCCTCGGCGAGGTAGATGGCGCGTCGGTCGACGGTGTCGAGGACGACCGAGTCCCACTCCCCGAAGGTCGGCGACCCGACGCGCAGGTCGATGACGTAGTCGACGAAGACGCCGCTGGTCGCCGTGACGTACTTGGCCTGCGAGGGCGGCACGTCGGCGAAGTGGATGCCGCGCAGGGCACCGGCCCGCGACACCGAGATGTTCGTCTGGCGCACCGCCATCTCGTGCCCGATCGCCCCGGCGAGGTGGTCGACGCGGAAACCCTCGGCGAACAGCCCCCGGTCGTCGGGGAACTGGCGGGGCGTCACCTCGAACGCGCCGGCGATGCGCAGCGGTCGGATGTCCATCAGGCGGGTGTCCTTCTGTCGTCAGCGTCCCGGCCCTCGTCGAGCAGCCCGTGAAGGTAGCGACCGTAGCCGCTCTTGAGCTGCTCCTCGGCATGGACCCGCAGGTCGTCGTCGTCGAGCCAGCCGTTGCGCCAGGCGATCTCCTCGACGCAGCCGATCTTCTGCCCCTGCCGCGCCTCGACGACGTGGACGAACTGGCTGGCCTCCATCAGGCCCTCGAAGGTGCCGGTGTCGAACCAGGCCGTGCCGCGAGGCAGGACGCTGACCGTGAGGTCGCCGCGGCGCAGGTAGGCCTCGTTGACGGCGGTGATCTCGAGCTCGCCGCGGGCGCTGGGGGTCAGGCCGGCGGCGATCTCGATGACGTCGTTGTCGTAGAAGTAGAGGCCGGGCACGGCGAAGCTGCTGCGAGGGCGCTTCGGCTTCTCCTCGATCGACACGACGCGCCCGCTGTCGTCGAACTCGACGACGCCGTAGGCCGTCGGGTCGGCGACGCGGTAGGCGAACACGTGCCCTCCGGTCAGCGTCGTGTGCTCGGCGAGGCGGGTGCCGAGGCCGGGGCCGAAGAAGATGTTGTCGCCGAGGACGAGGGCGACCGTGTCGTCGCCGACGAAGTCCGCGCCGAGGACGAACGCCTGGGCCAGGCCGTCGGGGCTGGGCTGCACCGCGTAGCTGATCGACATGCCCCACTGGGAGCCGTCGCCGAGCAGCCGGCTGAACTGGTC
This sequence comes from Actinomycetes bacterium, assembly GCA_023451855.1. Taxonomy (GTDB): domain Bacteria; phylum Actinomycetota; class Actinomycetes; order Actinomycetales; family Dermatophilaceae; genus Monashia. The sequence goes on along the minus strand of JAEXXY010000299.1, from coordinate 554 downwards.
GGCGTCCCACGGCGTCGTGATGACGAGCACCTCACGGATGCCGGCCATCATCAGCGTCGAGAGCGGGTAGTAGACCATCGGCTTGTCGTAGACCGGCATCAGCTGCTTGCTGATGCCGCGCGTGATCGGGTGCAGCCGGGTGCCGGTACCGCCGGCGAGCACGATCCCCTTCATGGTCAGCCAGCGTAGGGGGCGGTCACGCGGTGCGCGTCCAGGTGCGCAGGTCGCCGCCGGAGCGCCACACCGTGTCCCCGACGGCGAGCCAGCCCGCCGCGTCGACCACGGAGATCGAGACGCGTCCTTCGGGCAGGCCGTCCGCCACGTCGACGCAGCCGACCCGCGTCGCAGAGGCGCCGGTGACCCGGGCGACCTCGACGCCCTCGCAGCCGTCGGCGACGCGGGCGACGTAGCCGCGGGCGGACCCCTTCTCCTCGCGCACCGACAGGGCCAGGGCACCGCTCACCTGGGCGAGCCGCGTCCACGTGGCGCCGCCGTCGGCGGAGGTCGTGAGCGACCCGTCGCCGCAGAGCGCGCGTGCGGCCTTGCCGGAGACC
>JAEXXY010000250.1 GCA_023451855.1 Actinomycetes bacterium | reverse complement strand
GAGCTGGGTCGTCGGTTGGAAGCCCGACGCCGCCACCTCTCCGAGGACCCGCGCGAGGGCCGCGTGCGTGGCCGGCATCCGGTAGGCCGCGTAGGCGAGGACGTGGACCGGCGAGGCGAGGATCGGCGCGCCGGCAGGGGCCACGGCGCGGTAGCGTTCCACGAGCGCCTCGGTGGCGCGCGCGAGCTGCCGCTCGTCGACGCCTCGGACCGCCCGCGTCAGGGCGTCTCGCAGCTCGTCGGCGAACGTCGGGGTCGGGCGTGGCACCCGGTGAGGATATCGACGCCCGCACCCAACACGCGGGCTCCGGTGGCTCGCCACAGCAACCACTTGCGGCACACTGGTTGCATTCCTGTGCCGTTGTGACTGTCAGGGCAGCCTCGGCCCAACCCTCCAAGGAGCGACACACGATGGGCCCCAAGGCCAAGAAAGTCATCCTGATCGTCGTGCTGGCGTTCTTCGTCTACGCCGTCTTCACGTCGCCGACCAAGGCCGCTGACATCGTCAGCAGCATCTGGGGCGTCATCGTCGACGGCTTCAACGCGATCCTCGCCTTCTTCAACTCGCTCCTGAACCGGTGACCCGAGCCGGGTGAGGAGGCCACCGTGCCGCTTCGACTGACGCGTGACGCACCCAAGGGGGTCGAGCGGGTCCTGCTGCCCGGCGAGAAGCTCGTCGTCGCGGTGCACTCGCACTGGGCCGTGCTCGTCGAGCCCGTCGCGTCCACCGTGGCGGCCCTCGCCGTCGCGATCTGGATCGACTCCAACGTCACGCGCCAGACGCAGGCGTTCGGGACCATCTTCTGGTGGGTCTTCATCGCGGTCCTGCTGCGGCTGCTGTGGATCCTCTTCGACTACGGCAACCACTGGTTCCTCGCCACGGACAAGCGGCTGCTGCTGCGCTACGGGATCATCACGAAGAAGGTCGCGATGATGCCCCTGCTCAAGGTCACCGACATGAGCTACGTGCGCACGCCGCCGGGTCGGGTCCTCGGCTACGGCAAGTTCGTCCTCGAGAGCGCCGGCCAGGACCAGGCCCTGCGCGAGGTCAAGTGGGTGCCCGACCCCGACCGGACCTACCGCATCATCTGCGCCGAGATCTTCCACATCACCCCGCCGCCCGGTGACGAGGACTACGTGGAGGTCGAGCTGCCCGACTTCCCCGACGATGGTCGCCCGGGTCCGGGCGGCCCCGGGAGCCCTGGTGGCCCTGGTGGCCCTGGTGGCCCTGGTGGCCCCGGTGGCCCCGGCGGGCCGACCTCGCCCTCGAGCCCCATCAGCCCGAGCGGGTCCGGGGCCTACCCCGACGTGCACCGCACGCACAACCCGATCCAGGAGCGGCTCGACTCCTACTCGCGGGCCGTCCCGGTGCAGCGGGGCCCGCGGCCCGAGACGGTCTACGAGAGCAGCGACCTGAAGCGACGCCGCCGCGGCGCCGACACCGGACCCATCTGGCCGGTCCGCGACAACGGCACCCGCGACGCCTGAGGGCCTCACCGACGTACCGCCGGCACGTCGCGTAAACCTGAGACATACCCGTCCGCACCACCCTGCGGACGCCACGGCGTAAGGCGTCGGATCGCGGGTTGGACTCGCGCACAGCAGGGCTCGCCGTCGGCACCCATGAGGTCTACCTTGGGCAGATGCTGACGCAAGCACTCCAGCCCGGGAGGCCCACATGAGCATCTTCCGCACCAAGTCGATCGAGGCCACGATGGCCGCGGCCGACGAGGCCGAGCACCACCTGAAGAAGCGACTCAGTGCCCTCGACCTCACCGTCTTCGGCATCGGCGTCATCATCGGCGCCGGCATCTTCACTCTGACCGGCAAGGCCGCCAAGGAGTACGCCGGCCCGTCGATCGCCCTCTCCTTCGTCATCGGCGCGATCGTGTGCGGGCTCGCCGCGCTCTGCTACGCCGAGTTCGCCTCGACGGTGCCGATCTCCGGGTCGGCCTACACGTTCTCCTACGCGACCCTCGGCGAGATCGTCGCCTGGATCATCGGCTGGGACCTGCTCCTCGAGCTCATGCTCGGCGCGAGCGTCGTGGCCCAAGGGTGGTCGACCTACTTCGTCAAGCTGCTGGAGCAGCTGGGCGTTGGCTGGCCAGACGCCGTGGCCCCGGGGTCGCACTTCGACCTGCCCGCCTTCCTCCTCGTCGCGCTGCTGACCGTCCTCATCGCGGTCGGCATCAAGGAGTCGATGCGGGTCAACCTCGCGCTCGTCGCCATCAAGCTCTTCATCGTCTTGTTCGTCATCTTCGCCGGCATCGGGTTCATCAACCGCGCCAACTGGTCGCCGTTCATCCCGCCGTCGCAGCCGGGCGCGTCGAAGAGCGGACTGGAACAGCCACTCCTCCAGTGGGTGACGGGTATGCAGCCGGTCACCTTCGGCATCCTCGGCATCATGGCGGGTGCGGCCGTGGTGTTCTTCGCCTACATCGGGTTCGACGTCGTCGCGACGACGGCCGAGGAGGCCAAGAACCCCCAGCGCGACCTGCCCCGTGGCATCATCGGCTCGCTCGTCATCTGCACGATCCTCTACATGGCCGTCTCGCTCGTCATCACCGGAATGGTCAAGTACGACAAGATCGACCCCGACGCAGCGCTGGCCTCGGCCTTCTCCGCAGTGGGCAAGGAGGGGTACGCGACGTTGATCTCAGCGGGCGCCGTCGCCGGACTCACGACCGTCGTCATGACGCTCATGATCGGCGCGACCCGCGTGACGTTCGCGATGAGCCGCGACCACCTCATCCCTGCTTCGCTCGGCCGCACGAGCGAGCGCACGGGCACCCCGGTGCGCCTGACGATCATCATCGGCACCGCGGTGGCCCTCATCGCCTCGCTGATGCCGCTGGGCCAGCTCGAGGAGATGGTCAACATCGGCACGCTGACGGCGTTCATGCTCGTCTCGCTCGCGATCCCGATCCTGCGCAAGCGTCGCCCCGACCTCAAGCGGTCCTTCAAGGTACCGGGCAACCCGGTGGTGCCGTGGATCTCCGCGGCGGCCTGCTTCTACCTCGTGCTCAACCTGTCACTCGTGACCTGGCTGCGGTTCATCGTGTGGATGGCCGTGGGCTTCGGCATCTACTTCTGGTACTCGCGCAGTCACAGCAAGCTCGAGACGGGCGAGGAGGAAGAGGGCGCCAAGGTCCCCGCCAACGCCTGACGCGTCGCACCGGGGCTCAGCGACCCCGGCCGACTCCCAACCCACCGAACGACTCCCACGGCTTGCTGTGGGAGTCGTTCGTCGTGCAGCGACTGACGACGCCAGTTCGCGCGGCACCGCTTCCTAAGGACGCGCCAGCGGGCGGACGGTCCTGCGACGGGGCGGGACGTCAGAGGGCCTTGATGATGTCCTCGACCCGCTCCTTGGCGTCGCCGAAGAGCATGGCGCTGTTGTCGCGGAAGAAGAGCGGGTTCTGCACGCCGGCGTACCCGGCGTTCATCGAGCGCTTGAACACGACGACGTCCTTGGCGTTCCACACCTGCAGCACCGGCATGCCGGCGATCGGCGAGCCCGGGTCCTCGGCGGCGGCCGGGTTGACGGTGTCGTTGGCGCCGATGACGAGCACGACGTCGGTGCCCGGGAAGTCGTCGTTGATCTCGTCCATCTCCAGGACGATGTCGTAGGGCACCTTCGCCTCGGCGAGCAGGACGTTCATGTGGCCCGGTAGGCGTCCGGCGACCGGGTGGATGCCGAAGCGCACGTCCACGCCGCGCTCGCGCAGCTTCGCGGTGAGGTCGGCCACCGGGTACTGGGCCTGCGCCACGGCCATGCCGTAGCCGGGGGTGATGACCACCGACGACGCGTGGGTCAGCAGGTCGGCCACCTCCTCGGCGTTCGTCTCGCGGTGGTCGCCGTAGTCGACGTCGCCGCTCGTGACCGCGCCGTCCGAGCCGAAGCCGCCGGCGATGACCGACACGAACGAGCGGTTCATCGCCGTGCACATGATGTACGACAGGTAGGCACCCGAGGAGCCCACGAGGGCGCCGGTGACGATGAGCAGGTCGTTGCCGAGCATGAAGCCCGCGGCGGCCGCAGCCCATCCCGAGTAGCTGTTGAGCATCGACACGACGACCGGCATGTCACCGCCGCCGATGGAGGCGACGAGGTGCCAGCCGAACGCCAGCGCGATCGCGGTCATGACGAGCAGCGGCACGATCGAGTGCGACGCGACGAACCACACGAGCAGCGCGGCGGACATGACGAGCGCGGCGAGGTTGAGCCAGTGGCGTGCCGGCAGCATCAGGGGCTTGGACGAGATGCGCGCCGACAGCTTGAGGAAGGCGACGATCGAGCCGGTGAACGTGACCGCGCCGATGAAGACGCCGAGGAAGATCTCGACGAGGTGCACGCCGTCCGCGGCGGCCGAGGACCCTGAGGCGAGGAACGTGTTGATGCCGACGAGCACCGCTGCGGCGCCGACGAAGGAGTGGAGCATCGCGATGAGCTCGGGCATCCCGGTCATCTCGACGCGGCGGGCCCGCCAGATGCCGATGGCCGCACCGATCGCCATGGCGACGGCGATGAGCAGCCAGTTGGCGGCCGGCGCCCCGCGCAGGGCGAGCCACAGCGTCGCGACGAGCGCGAGCGCCATGCCGACCATCCCGAGGATGTTGCCGTCCTTGGCGGTCTCGTGCTTGGAGAGCCCCGCGAGGGACAGGATGAACAGCAGCGCCGCAACGATGTAGGCGGCCTGGATGAGTGCGAGATCCATTGGTGCTCAGCCCTTCCGGAACATCGTCAGCATGCGCCGGGTGACGAGGAACCCACCGAAGATGTTGATGCTCGCGATGAGCGTGGCGAGGAAGGCCAGCACGACGATGACCCCGGATGCTCCGGCGCGCCACTGCCCCAGCTGGATCAGGGCCCCGACGACGATGATGCCGCTGATCGCGTTGGTCACCGACATCAGCGGCGTGTGCAGCGCGTGGTGCACGTGCCCGATGACGTAGTAGCCGACGACGACGGCGAGCGCGAACACCGTGAAGTGACCGAGGAAGCTGGTCGGCGAGAACGCCGCGACGAGCGCGAACAGCACGGCCCCGATGGCCATCCCGACGTACTTGCGCCGTGGGTCCTTCGGTGGCTCAGGCTCTTTCACCACCTGCTTGCCGGACGCGGCAGCCGGCACGGGCGCGGCGCTCACCTGGATCGCGGGCGGGGGCCAGAGCAGCTCACCGTCGCGTGCGACGGTCATGTTCCGCTGCACGACGTCGTCGAAGTCGAGGACGACCTGGCCGTCCTTGCCCGGCGTCAGCAGCTTCATGAGGTTGACGAGGTTGGTGCCGTAGAGCTGGGAGGCCTGCGTGGGCAGCCGGGCGGCGAGATCGGTGTAGCCGATGATCTTGACGCCGTTGTCGGTGACGACGAGCTCGTCCGCCACTGACCCCTCGACGTTGCCGCCGTTGGCGGCCGCCATGTCGACGACCACGGACCCTGCCTTCATCGTCGCGACCATCTCGGCCGTGATGAGCCGCGGCGCTGGGCGGCCAGGGATCAGTGCGGTGGTGACGACGATGTCGACGTCGGGCGCCTGCGACGCGTACAGCTCGGCCGCCCGGCGGTTGTACTCCTCGCCCATCTCCTTGGCGTAGCCGTCGGAGGACGCGGTGGCCTCGTCGACCTCCGGCATCTGCACGGCGAGGAAGTCGGCGCCCATCGACTCGACCTGCTCGGCCACCTCGGGACGGGCGTCGGTGGCCCGCACGATGGCGCCGAGCGAGCGTGCCGTGCCGATCGCGGCGAGACCCGCGACGCCGGCGCCGGCGACGAGCACCTTGGCCGGCGGCACCTTGCCGGCCGCCGTGACCTGACCGGTGAAGAACGACCCGAACTCGTGCGCAGCCTCGACGACCGCCCGGTAGCCGGCGATGTTGGCCATCGAGGAGAGCACGTCGAGCGACTGGGCCCGACTGATGCGTGGCACCGCGTCCATCGCCATCGCGGTGACACCGGCCGCGCGGAGCTTCTCGACGAGCTCGGGGCTCAGCGCGGGCGCCATGAGCGAGACGAGGACGGCGCCGGGCCGCAGCAGCGCGATGTCGGCGTCGGCCGGCGCGTTGACCTGGTGCACGACGTCGGAGCCCCAGGCCTCCTCACGGTCGACGATCCGGGCTCCGGCCTCGGCGTACGCGTCATCGGAGAAGCTCGCGAGCACACCCGCACCTCGCTCGACGACGACGACGTAGCCGAGCCCGACGAGCTGTCCGACGGTCTTGGGCGTGGCGGCGACCCGCGTCTCGCGGGCTCGCGTCTCTCGGGGTACACCGATCTGCACGCTGGCTCCTTCGCTCACGACGGCACTGGCTCCCGAACCTAGAGCACGGACCACCGCGCACGGGGAGGACTGCCGGTCACATCACACACCGGATCGGCGCGTTCGGCCGGGCCCGTCTCTGATCGTGGGCGTGTCGCCGGGCCCGTCAGTGCGACGGTGCCCGCCGGCCCAGGCTGAACACCTCGGGCGGCGGCTTCTGGTCCGACTCGAGCCGGCGGTAGACCGTCGGCGTCGTGCCCACCTCGGCGAGGAACTGCCGGTTGAAGTTGGCGATGTTGTGGTAGCCGCTCATGTCGGCGATCTGGGCGACGGAGTGCTCGGTCGTGTCGAGCAGGCGCCGGGCGTAGGCGATCCGCAGCTTCTTGACCATGCTCGAGAACGTCATGCCGGTGGCGGCCTTGAAGTACTTGGAGAACGTCGGCTCGGACATGTAGGCCAGGCGCGCAGCGGTCGAGAGCCGGATGTCGCCGGTGAGGTTGTCGAAGATGTAGCTCAGCCCCGCCTCGCCGGCGTCCCGGGAGGCCGCGTCGGTGGGGCGGCCCATCCACTCGCTCGCCACGAGCTCGTACTCGTCGGCCGGGGCGTGGGCGAACAACGCGAGCAGCTTGAAGAGGTGCCCGAGCTGCTCGACACCCTGGCTGCCGACGCACGCAAGAATCGTCTCCGCCGCGCGCCACGCGGTGGCCCCGGAGAAGACGATGCCGCGCGTCGAGCGGTTGAGGAGCTCCGAGACCTCCGAGAGCTCGGGGAGGTGCTCCATCGCGCCACGGATCCACTCGTCGCTGAACTGGATGACCGCATCGCGGTCGACGGCGACGTGTCCGTCAGCGAGGTCGCTCACCCAGTCGTGCGGCAGGTTGGGGCCGACGAGGCTGACGTGCCCGGGCGCGAAGGTACCGATGTGGTCCCCGGCGATGAAGCTGCCGCGGGTCTTGGTGATGAGGTGGATCTCGTACTCGGGGTGGTACCCCCAGCCGCAGATCTCGCTCGGGAAGTCGTGCGTCAGGACCCGGATGGACGCCTGGGGATGCGGCGGGATGACCTCCCGACGCATCGGCGTCGCCAGCTGGACGGACGCGGCGTGCGCGACGGGCCGGGTGGTACTCGACTCGGCCGCGCGCCCGGTTCCACGGCGCGGACCCTCGCCGGGTCGATACGAAATTGTCGTCTCCTTCACCGTGTGGGACCCCCTCGCCACCACCTCGTGCGGGGATGCGACCGGACTAGGTGTCCAGCCCATGACCCTCACGAAAAATCGTATCAACGACAGGGGTCCGTTGGTTCTTGTTGGCCCCATCGCGGCGTCACTAGCGTTCCGGCCAGTTCCCGTCAAGGACGACGGACCTCACGTCCGTCCGGGGCTCGGTCTCATCACCCGCCCCCGGCACCGCGACCACGGAACAGCAATTGCCTACCAAAGGAGTTGGGAATGCTTGGGAACAAGCGCATGATCGCGCTGGGGACCGGCGCGGTGGTCGTCGCGCTGACCGTGACGGCCTGCTCGTCCGGGGCGGTCCAGTCCGGCGGGTCCACCGGCGGGGCGGGTGGCTCCGTCACCCTCAACCTGGCCACCGTGAACAACGGCCAGATGAAGGACATGGAGAAGCTCAAGACCGAGTACGAGGCCGCCAACCCCGGTACGAAGGTCAACTTCCAGGTCATGGAGGAGGGCGACCTGCGCGCCGCCGTCACCGCCGACGTCGCCAGCGGCGCCGGCCAGTACGACATCGTCACCATCGGCGCGTACGAGACGCCGCAGTGGGGTGCCAACGGGTGGCTCGTCGACCTCACGCCCGAGCTGCAGAAGGACTCCTCGTACGACGTCAACGACCTGCTCCCGCCGGTCCGTGACGTCAACACCTTCGACGGCAAGCTCTTCGCCGTCCCGTTCTACGGCGAGTCCTCGATCCTCATGTACAACAAGGAGGTCCTCGACAAGGCCGGGGTGAAGATCTCGCAGAACCCGACCTGGCAGGAGGTCGCCGCCGCCGCCAAGAAGGTCAAGACCGCCGACATGGCCGGCATCTGCATGCGCGGCAAGCCGGGATGGGGCGACCTCTTCGCACCACTGACCACGGTCGTGCAGACCTTCGGCGGCAACTGGTACGACAGCAGCTGGAAGGCCACGGTCGACACCCCCGAGTGGAAGCAGGCCGTCGGCTTCTACAAGCAGATGCTCGACGAGTCGGGTGAGAAGGACCCGGTCTCCTACAGCTTCAACGAGTGCCTCACGGCGCTCAAGGAGGGCAAGGCCGCCATGTGGGCCGACGCCTCCGTCGCCGCCTCGATGCTCGAGGCCAACGACTCGCCGGTCAAGGGGAAGATGGGCTACGCCCACATGCCGGTCGACAAGACCAAGGAGTCCGGCTGGCTCTGGAGCTGGAACCTGGCCATCCCGGCCTCGACCAAGCAGAAGGACGCGGCGATCAAGTTCGTCAAGTGGGCGACGAGCAAGGACTACATCAAGCTGGTCGGCCAGAAGATCGGCTGGTCCAACGTCCCGCCGGGCTCGCGCACCTCGACCTACGACATCCCGGAGTACAAGGAGGCCGCCAAGGCCTACGCCCCGATCACCCTCGAGGTCATGAGCTCGGTCAACCCGAAGCAGCCGGGCGTCAACCCCCAGCCCTGGGTCGGCATCCAGTACGTCTCGATCCCCGAGTTCCAGGACGTCGGCAACCAGTGCGCCCAGCTGGTCGCGGACTACCTGGCCAACCGCGGCACCATCGACGACGCCCTCGGCAAGTGCCAGAGCATCGCCCAGGCCGCCGGCGACAAGCACAAGAAGTGACGTCCCGATGACCAGCAGGTGACACGTGGTGCCGGGTCCGGCACGCCCCGGGCCCGGCACCACCACACCTTCCCCACCCGCAGTCGCACGAGGGAGTGCCGACATGACGACAACCACCACCCCGCAACCCACCCAGCTCGAGGACGTCCAGGCCAGCACCGCGACGGACAAGCGTCGCGTGCAGCGCAAGGAGCTCTGGAGGAACCGCGGCCTGCTCCTGCCGGCGGTCGTCTTCCTCATCCTTTTGACGCAGATCCCGTTCCTCACGACGATCGGCTTCTCGCTGACGAAGTGGAACCTGCTCTACCCCAACGACCGTGCCTTCGCGGGCTTCGACAACTACACGAGCGCGCTGACCTCGGGAGACCTGTGGCCCTCGATCAGGGCGACCGTCCTCATCACGGCGTTCTCGGTCACCCTGGCGGTCCTGTTCGGCCTGCTCTTCGCCGTGCTGCTCGACCGGCAGTTCCGGGGTCGGGCGGTGGCGCGCACGCTCATGATCACGCCGTTCCTCATCATGCCCGCGGCGGCGTCGCTGATCTGGAAGTACTCGATGTTCGACACCAACATCGGGATGCTCAACTGGCTCTTCCGCTCGCTGCACCTGCCGGTCGTGTCGTGGAGCACGGAACACCCGATGCTGACCGTCATCATCGTGCTGACCTGGCAGTTCACGCCGTTCATGATGCTGATCCTGCTCGCCGGCCTGCAGGGCCAGGACCGCGGCATCCTCGAGGCCGCCCAGGTCGACGGCGCCGGCACGTGGCGCACCTTCACCTGGATCACGCTGCCCCACCTGCGCATGTACGTGGAGATCGGCGTCCTGCTGGGCTCGGTCATCATCCTGCAGGTCTTCGACCCCATCGCCATCCTCACCAAGGGCACCGGCGGCACGAAGACCCTCGCCTACCTCCTCTACGAACGGGCCTTCATCGGCCTCGACGTGGGGCAGGCGGCGGCCTACGGCGTCGTGACCGTCATCCTCACGATCATCGTCGCGACCATCGCGCTCAAGAGCGTCTTCAAGGTCTTCATGGCAGGAGGAAGCCGATGAACAGGTCGGCCAAGGGGTCGCTGGTGACCCTCGCAACGTGGATTCTCGTCCTGATCTTCTTCTTCCCGGTGCTCTGGATGTTCCTCAACGGGTTCAAGCCGGAGTCGCTGGCCTCCTCGGTCAACCCGACGTTCATCTTCAAGCCCGTCACCGAGGGCTACCAGCTCGCGATGGACCGCGGGATGGCCGGGTACCTGCAGAACTCGCTGACCGCCGCGGTGATCTCGACGATCATCTCGGTCCTGCTGGCGATCCCGGCGGCGTACGCGCTGTCGATCCGCACGGTCAAGAACGTCGGGAACTCGCTCTCGTTCTTCATCTCGACCCGGTTCATGCCGCTCGCGGCGATCGTCCTGCCGCTGTTCATGATCTTCAAGACCATCGGGCTGCTCGACAACATCTACGTCCTCGCGATCGTGTACGGCGCGATGAACCTGCCGGTCACGGTGTGGATGATGCGCTCGTTCTTCCTCGAGGTGCCCTTCGAGATCATCGAGGCGGCCCGCGTGGACGGCGCCGGGATGTACCGCGAGATCGTGCGGATCGTCCTGCCTCTCGTGCTCCCCGGCGTCGCCGCAGCAGCTCTCATCAGCTTCATCTTCGCCTGGAACGAGTACTTCCTCGCGCTGCTGCTGACCAGTTCGGCGGCCCGCACGACGCCGCCGTTCCTCGGCAGCTTCGTCGACGGGCGCGGGCAGTTCCTCGCCGTCCTGTCGGCCGCGGCGACCATCGCCGCCCTCCCCGTCATCATCGCCGGCTGGGTCGCCCAGAAGCAGCTCGTGCGCGGCCTGTCGATGGGCGCCATCAAGTGACCGGCACCGAACCGGCCGGCGAAAGGACCTCCGGCGTGGACCGGTACGGACGGAGTCTCACCGACACCGTCGTCGTCGTCACCGGCGCCGGCGGCGGCATCGGGGGCGCCATCTCCCGACTCGTCCTCGAGGCCGGCGGACGCGTCGTCGCGGGCGACCTGCGGCCCGACGCGCTCGCTGCGCTGCAGCAGGCGTGGGGCCCGGACCGCCTGGCCGTCGAGGCCGGCGACGTCAGGGACGAGGCCACGGCGGAGGCGCTCGTCGCCGCCGGGGTAGGGGCCTTCGGCCGCGTCGACTCGGTCGTCGCCAACGCCGCCATCGGCTTCTACGGCGGTCTGCTGGACTACTCCGCCGACGAGGTCGAGCTGATGGTCGACGTCAACGTCAAGGGCACGGTCTGGCTCGCTCGGGCAGCCGTCCGGCAGTTCCGCGCCCAAGGCGACGGCGGCGACCTCGTCATCATCGGCTCGGTCGCGGGGCTGCTCATCGGCGGTGGCAAGGAGGCCGTCTACTCGGCGACCAAGGGCGCGCAGATCAACCTCGGGTACGCGCTCGACCGCGAGCTGCGCTCCGAGGGGATCCGCACCACGACGATCGCCCCGGCAGGGGTCAACACCCCCTTCGCCGCCGCAGACGGCCGCTTCGGCGACCGGGACCCCTCCGAGGGCCACTTCATGGAGCCGGCCGACATCGCCCAGGCCGTCGCGTACACGCTGCAACAGCCCCGGCGCATGCGGACCGAGCTGTGGACCATGTGGAGCCTCGCCGAGCAGCACTGACACCCCTCACCATCGAGCCGCGACACCGGCTCCCCCCGAGTGCCCGGCGCCCCTCCGCCGTGGCCGCCGAGAGGACGAGAAGGACCATGACCAGCACGCCTGCCCCGACGTCGAGCCCCGACCACGACACCCTCGCGGCGACGACGCTGGGGGACCTCGACCCGCGCGTCGCACGGCCGACCTACGACCGCAGCGCCGTGACGACCGGCATCGTCCACTTCGGCGTCGGCGGCTTCCACCGCGCGCACCAGGCGATGTACGTCGATGCGCTGATGAACGACGGCGAGGCGCTCGACTGGGGCATCTGCGGCGTCGGTGCGCTGCCCCAGGACCGGCGCATCGTCGACACGCTGAACGCCCAGGACGGCCTCTACACGCTCGTCGTCAAGCACCCCGACGGACACCTGGAGCCCCGCGTCGTCGGCAGCATCGTGGAGATGCTCTTCGCCCCCGACGACCCGCAGGCCGTCGTCGACCGGCTCGCCGACCCTGCCACGCGCATCGTCAGCCTGACGATCACCGAGGGCGGCTACCTCGTCAACCAGGTCACCGGCGAGTTCGACGCATCCGATCCCTCGATCCGGGCCGACCTCGAGGCGGGCGCGACGCCGAGCACCGTCTTCGGGTTCGTCGTGGCCGGGCTCGCGGCTCGACGCGCGGCCGGCACCCCCCCGTTCACCGTCATGTCGTGCGACAACCTGCCCGGCAACGGCGACGTCGCGCGCAGGATGATGACGGCGTTCGCCCGGCTCAAGGACCCGACGCTCGCCGACTGGATGGACGAGCACGTGCAGTTCCCCAACTGCATGGTCGACCGCATCACGCCGGTGACGGCGCCCGAGGACATCGAGCGCCTCGCCGACGAGTTCGGCGTCGCCGACGGCTGGCCGGTCGTGTGCGAGCCCTTCACCCAGTGGGTGCTCGAGGACCACTTCACCGACGGCCGCCCGCCGTTCGAGGACGCCGGCGCGCAGCTCGTCGAGGACGTCGTGCCCTACGAGCTGATGAAGCTGCGGCTGCTCAACGCGAGCCACCAGGCCCTGTGCTACCTCGGCTACCTGGCGGGCTACCGCTACGCCCACGAGGTGTGCCAGGACCCGCTCTTCGTCGACTTCCTCCTCGGCTACATGGAGCGCGAGGGCAGCCCCACCCTGCCCGAGGTGCCCGGTGTCGACCTTGACGCCTACCGCCACCAGCTCATCGAGCGGTTCGCCAACCCGGAGGTGCGCGACACCCTGGCCCGGCTCTGCGCGGAGTCCTCCGACCGCATCCCGAAGTGGCTCGTGCCGGTCATCAACCGCAACCTCGAGACCGGCGGGGAGATCGACCGGTCGGCGCTCGTCGTCGCGTCGTGGGCGCGGTACGCGGAGGGCGTCGATGAGGAGGGCCGGCCCATCGAGGTCGTCGACCGGATCAAGGACCGCGTCATGGCGGCGGCCGCCCGGCAGGGCGAGGACCCCCTCGCGTTCCTGCGCGACCGCGACCTCTTCGGCGGCCTGGCCGACGACGAGCGGTTCACCGCCGTGTTCACGGACGCGCTCGCGGCCTTGCACGACAAGGGCGCCCGGGAGACGCTTCGGTCATGGAGCACCCGGGTGACCACGTGACCGACGGCCGATCCCTCGTCGCGGGCGTCGACAGCTCGACGCAGTCGACGAAGATCGTCGTGTGCGACGCCGACACCGGCGCCGTCGTGCGCACGGCCCGGGCGCCGCACCCCGACGGCACGGAGGTGCATCCCGACCGGTGGTGGGAGGCGTTCGAGCGGGCGAGCGGCGGCGGCATCCTCGACGGTGTGGCCGCCATCGCCGTCGGCGGCCAGCAGCACGGCATGGTCGCCATGGACGACGCCGACAGGGTCGTGCGCGACGCGCTCCTGTGGAACGACACCCGCAGCGCCGGAGCGGCCCGTGAGCTGACCGACGAGCTCGGCGGGCCCGCCGCGTGGGTCGACGCCGTGGGGCTCGTCCTCGTGCCTAGCTTCACCGTGACGAAGCTGCGCTGGCTGGCCCGGCACGAGCCGGAGAACGCAGCCCGCGTCGCCCGCGTCGTCCTCCCGCACGACTGGCTGACCGGGCGGATCCTCAAGCAGGGCAGCGGCTTCCAGCGCTGGACCACCGACCGCGGCGACGCGTCGGGCACCGGCTACTGGTCGGCCGCCAAGGGCGACTACCGCCCCGACCTGCTCGAGCTGGCCTTCGGCCGCGGCCTCGAGGTGCCTGACGTGCTCGCGCCGGCCGAGGCTGCCGGGCACACCGAGTCGGGCATGCTCGTCGCGGCCGGCACCGGCGACAACATGGGCGCCGCCCTCGGCCTGACCCTCGAGCCCGGCGACGTCGTCGTGTCCCTCGGCACGAGCGGCACGGTCTTCACGCCGCACGGGTCGGCGATCCGCGACGAGTCCGGCGCCATCGCCGGGTTCGCCGACGCCACTGGACGCCACCTGCCGCTCATGTGCACCCTCAACGCGGCACGCGTCCTCACCGCGTCGGCCTCGATGCTCGGCGTCGACCTCGCCGAGCTCGACCGGCTCGCCCTTGCCGCCGCCCCGGGCGCCGGAGGCCTGACGCTGCTGCCCTACCTCGACGGCGAGCGCACCCCCGACCTCCCCGACGCCACGGGCACGCTGAGCGGACTGACCCGCGCGAACGCCACTGCCGAGAACCTGGCCCGCGCCACGGTCGAGGGGATGCTCTGCAACCTCGTCGCCGGGGTCGACGCCCTGCGCGACAACGGCGTCAGCGTCGGGCGCGTGCTGCTCATCGGTGGCGCGTCGGCCTCGCGCGCCGTCCGTGAGATCGCCCCGGGGCTCTTCCGGGCCCCCGTCGTCGTACCGTCTCCGGCCGAGTACGTCGGTGTCGGAGCCGCCCGGCAGGCGGCCTGGGCGCTCTCGGGGGCCGACGAACCGCCGGCCTGGCAGCTCGGGATCGACTCCGAGTACGACGTGCCCGACGAAGCGACGGGCGCCCCCGCCGACGTCGTCGGGCGGTACGCCGACCTGCTCGAGCGGGTCCACGGCGTCCGACCGGGCCACCCCTCACCGAGCCGCTGAGGCCGCCGAGGATGCCCGGGTAGAGGGCGGGCCAGGCGCCGCTCTCCCAACCGTGCTCGCGCATGATGGCGGCGCTCGCGTCGACGAGGCCCTGGGTGTGGCTCGGCTCGCGGCTCTTCTTCAGCGTGCAGTCGACGTAGGTGGCCCTCAGGCCGGTGAAGTCCCAGTCGGTCATGGGACGACTCTCCTCCCGGCCGCGCGGGCCGGGTGGAGAGTCGCCCCCGCCGGGCGTCCTACATCTGGTCGGGCGCCTCGAGGCCGAGCAGATCCAGGCCCGTCGTCATGACACGGAACACCAACGCGCACAGGGTGAGTCGCGACGCGCGGACCTCGTCGCGGTCGGCCTTGAGCACGGGGCAGTTCTCGTAGAACGCCGAGAACGCCTGGGCCAGCTCGAAGAGGTAGCCGGCGAGACGATGCGGCTCGTACGTCGCGCCGACCTCGGCCACGACGTCGCCGAAGCCGAGCAGCTGCGTGGCGAGCACGCGCTCGTGCGGCTCGCCGAGCAGGATCGTGTCGTGCTGCACCGACGGGTCGGTGCCGATCTGCCGGAAGATCGAGCGGATGCGGGCCACGACGTACTGCAGGTAGGGGCCGGTGTTGCCGGTCAGCGAGACCATCCGGTCGAGGTCGAAGACGTACTCGCTGTCGTGCGCGACCGACAGGTCGGCGTACTTGACCGCGCCGATGCCGACCTGACGGGCGATCGTGGCGCGGGTCGACGCGTCGAGGTCCGGGCGGGCCTCCTCGAGCACCTGCCCGGCCTTGTCGACAGCCTCCTCGAGCATCGCCATGAGCCGCAACGGCTTGCCCGAGCGGGTCTTGAGCATCTTGCGGTCCTCGCCGAGCACGTTGCCGATCTGGACGTGGATGGGCGTGACGTCGTCCGGGAGCCAGCCGGCCTTGCGCGCGGTGTCCCACACCATGTTGAGGTGCAGCGCCTGTGGTGCGCCGATGACGTAGAGCACCCGGTGGGCGCCGAGGTCGCGGACCCGGTACTTGATGGTCGCGAGATCCGTTGTGGCATAGCCGTACCCGCCGTCGGACTTGCGGATGATGAGCGGCACGGGCTTGCCCTCGCGGCCGGTGTAGCCGTCGAGGAAGACGCAGAGGGCGCCGTCGGAGACCTCGGCGATCCCCCGCGACTCGAGCTCTTCGCAGATGCCCGGGAGGGCGCCGTTGTACATCGACTCGCCGGCCAGGTGCAGGTCGGTCAGCGTGACGCCGAGCGTCGAGTAGAGCTTGTTGAAGTAGACCTTGGACAGGTCGACGAGCTCGTTCCAGAGCCGCAGGGTCTCGGGGTCGCCGGCCTGCAGGAGCACGACGCGCGCGCGGGCGCGCACGTTGAAGTCGCCTGCACTGCCGGCGGGTTCGGCCTTCTCGGCGGCGTCGAACTTGACTCGGGCAGCCTGGTAGAAGGCGTTGGGGTCGGTGACGAGCAGACCGGCCTCCTCAGAGCCCTCGCCGACCTCGAGCAGGTGCTCGATGAGCATGCCGAAGGGCGTGCCCCAGTCGCCGATGTGGTTCTGCCGGATGACGTGGTGGCCGAGGTGCTCGAGGGTGCGGGCCAGGCTGTCGCCCACGACCGTGGTGCGCAGGTGACCGACGTGCATCTCCTTGGCGACGTTCGGCGCGGAGTAGTCGATCGGGATGTTCTGCGCCTCCTGCACCGGCACGCCGCTGCGCTCGTCGGCGTCGACCTCCTGCAGCAGCGAGGCGAGCCAGGCGCTGGAGAAGGTGAGGTTGATAAAGCCGGGGCCGCTGACCTCCACCGAGTCGCAGACGCCGTCCAGGTCGAGGGCCTCGACGATCTTCGCCGCGACGTCACGCGGCGGGGCGCCGACCTTCTTGGCGAGGGCGAGCGCGGCGTTGACCTGCACGTCGGCGAACTGCGACGGGCGCAGCACCGGGTCGACATCGCGGAAGTCGTCACCGAGGGCGGTGGCGATCGCGGACTGGACCTTCGGCGTGAGCGCGACGAGCGGGGAGACCATGCGGGCCAGTCTAGGTGCGCACGCGTGGTGCCCTCGCCGGGGTTTTCCGCCGGCGGCGGGGCGGGCGTGGCGCGACGACGGGGCCGGGGCGCCCTGTGGCGGCCCGGCCCCGTCGTGGAGTGCCTGCGGGTCAGTCGCCGCGGCCGGAGAAGCCGGAGCGACGCGCCGCGTCCTCGTCGTAGAACCAGACGTCGGGCTCGACGTCGTCGTAGCCGTCCTCACCGGGTGCGACGAACCGGTTGCCGTCACGGACGCCCTTGACGGCGTGGCCTAGCGGCTGGGCACCGTCGGAGATCGTCGCCGCCGAGCCCATGCCGTAGCCCCCGTCGACGACCTCGTCGTACTCGGAGACGCGTCGGCCGGAGGCCGTCGCAGGCGGCTCCGGCTCGCCGGATGCCTCCGCCTCACGGGACTCGTCGGCAGACGCCGGCGCGGCGTCGGCCGCGCTCTGCTCGCCCTCGGGCGCCTTGGTGGGGTCGTCACGCTCGCCGAGCGCGGCATCACTGGCGTCGGGCTGGGCCGGCTCCTCGGACTCCGGCGGACGCTGACCGCTCGTCGTCGCCCACGGCTGGCCGCGGTGGTCGCCCGGGTCGTCGGACGGCGTCCCTCCCTCGGCGAGGACCTCGTCGCGGTCCTCGAG
>JAEXXY010000211.1 GCA_023451855.1 Actinomycetes bacterium | reverse complement strand
GCAGTCCCCGCCCCCGCCGTGGCCGCGGCCGGGTCCGTGTCCGAGGACACCCAGGTGCTGAGCCGCCGCCGCGACCACAAGCCCGCCAAGCGCAAGCGCCGCGTCGGCCGCCCGGTCCTTGCCGGCGCCCTGGCGCTCGGCCTCGGCGCGTCCGGCCTGGCCTACGCCAAGTCGGCCAACCTCATCGGGGCCGACCCGGCCGCATTCGTCGTCGGCTCCGGCGTCGTCGCCCAGACCGACGAGCTGGCCCGCGCCTCGACCGTCGACACGACCTACCGCGCCGCGGCGTCGGTGTCGCGCAACGAGCGACGCACCGCCATCGTCGCCACGGGGCTGCGCGACGCCGCGGCCCTCGAGGTCAAGAAGAAGAAGGAGAAGGCCCGGGCCGCCGCCGAGGCCAAGGCCGCCGCCGAGCAGGCCGCGCTGGAGAAGGAGCGCCAGCGGGCCATCGGCAACGCCATCGACGACCCGAAGGGCGCTGCCCGCGTCCTCATGGCCGACTACGGCTGGACGAGCGACGCCCAGTACAACTGCCTCGTCAACCTCTGGACCGGCGAGAGCGGCTGGCGCTACACGGCCGAGAACCCGTCCTCGGGCGCCTACGGCATCCCGCAGTCGCTCCCGGGCCGCAAGATGGCCCAGATGGGTGGCGACTGGCGCACCAACCCCCTGACCCAGATCAAGTGGGGCCTCTGGTACATCGACATGTCCTACGGCAACCCGTGCAACGCGTGGTCGACGTGGCAGGCCCGGTCCCCGCACTGGTACTGAGAACGACGCCGCGAGCGACCAGCACGTCGGCGCCGTGACGACGAGAGGCCCGTCCTACCCGGGACGGGCCTCTCGCGCGTCCGGGACGCTGCCCGGACGCCTCAGATCTTGCGGAGCCGGACGCGTCGGACGCCGTGGTCGGCGCCCTTGGTCAGCACGAGCGTCGCCCGTGACCGCGTCGGCTGGATGTTCTGCACGAGGTTCGGGCCGTTGATCTCGCGCCAGATGCGGTTGGCCGTCGCGACCGCCTCGTCGTCGGACAGCACCGCGTAGCGGTGGAAGTAGGAGTGCGGGTCCGAGAACGCGGTCTCGCGCAGGCGCAGGAAGCGCTCGACGTACCAGCTGCGGATGTCGTCGACCCACGCGTCGACGAAGACCGAGAAGTCGAAGAAGTCGCTGACGGCCAGGCCGGTGCCGCGGACCGGGTGCACCTCGGGAGCCTGCAGCACGTTGAGGCCCTCGACGATGAGCACGTCGGGCTGGCGCACGACGATGCGTTCGCCGGGGACGATGTCGTAGGTCAGGTGCGAGTACACCGGCGCCGACACCTCGGGCCGGCCCGACTTGATGTCGGCGACGAAGCGCAGCAGGGCCCGGCGGTCGTAGGACTCGGGAAAGCCCTTGCGCCCGAGCAGTCCGCGCTCCTCCAGGACCGCGTTGGGCAGGAGGAACCCGTCGGTCGTCACGAGCGCGACCTCGGGGGTGTCCGGCCAGCGCGCGAGCATCTCGCGCAGGATGCGCGCCGTCGTCGACTTGCCGACGGCGACCGAGCCGGCGACGCCGATGACGAACGGCGTCTTGGCCGGCCGCTCACCGAGGAACTCGCTCGTGACCTGGTGCAGCTGGCGGGTCGCCCCGACGTAGAAGTTGAGCAGGCGCGACAGCGGCAGGTAGACCTCCTCGACCTCGTTGAGGTCGACGCGGTCACCGAGGCCGCGCAGCCGCGTCAGGTCGGCGTCGTCGAGGTTGAGCGGGTGGTTCTCGCGCAGCCGCGACCAGGCGGCACGGTCGAACTCGACGTACGGCGAGGGGACCGGCGAGCCGGGGCCCCCGTTACCGGGGCCGGGCACGACGGACGGCCGGCTGGTTCGCTGCGACACGCCGCCATTGTGTCGGACGCGCCCCTCCGCTGCCGCGCGGGCGTGGCTGTGGGTGCCGTGCGGGTCCCCTAGGCTGGGGGCCATGTGCGGAATCGTTGGATACGTCGGGCGCTCGGACGACGGGACGGCGCTCGATGTCGTCATGGAGGGTCTGGCCCGGCTGGAGTACCGCGGCTACGACTCGGCCGGCGTCGCCCTGCTCGACGGCGACCACGTCGAGACCCGCAAGAAGTCCGGCAAGCTGGCCAACCTCACGGCCGAGCTCGAGGCGCACCCGCTGCCCAGCTCGACCACCGGCATCGGGCACACCCGCTGGGCCACGCACGGCGGCCCGACCGACCAGAACGCCCACCCGCACCGCGGCGGCAAGGACGGCAAGCTCGCGCTCATCCACAACGGCATCATCGAGAACTTCCACGCCCTCAAGCAGGGCCTGCTCGCCGAGGGCGTCGAGTTCACGAGCGAGACCGACACCGAGGTCGTGGCCCACCTCGTCGCCGCGGCCTACGAGCGCGAGCACGACCTGACGGCCGCCATGCGCGCCGTCGTCGCCGACCTCGAGGGCGCCTTCACCCTCCTCGCGATCCACGCCGACCAGCCCGGCGTCGTCGTCGGCGCCCGCCGCAACAGCCCGCTCGTCGTCGGCCTCGGCGAGGACGCCAACTACCTCGGCTCCGACGTCGCCGCCTTCATCGGCCACACCCGCCACGCGCTCGAGCTCGCCCAGGACCAGATCGTCACGATCACCCCCGACGGCGCCACCGTCGTCAACTTCGACGGGACGCCGGCCGAGGGCAAGGCCTACGAGGTCACCTGGGACGCCGCCGCCGCCGAGAAGGGCGGCTACGCGACGTTCATGGAGAAGGAGATCCACGACCAGCCGCACGCCGTCGCCGACACGCTGCTCGGGCGCACCGACGCCGAGGGCCGGCTCGTCCTCGACGAGATGAGCATCTCCGAGGACCAGCTCAAGGCCGTCGACCGCATCACCATCGTGGCCTGCGGCACCGCCGCCTACGCCGGCATGGTCGCCAAGTACGCGATCGAGCACTGGACCCGCATCCCCGTCGAGGTGGCCCTCGCCCACGAGTTCCGCTACTGCGACCCCATCGTCAACGAGCGCACCCTCGTCGTGTCGATCAGCCAGTCCGGCGAGACGATGGACACGCTGATGGCCGTCAAGCACGCGCGCGAGCTCGGCGCGCTCACGGTGTCGGTGTGCAACACCCACGGCTCGACGATCCCGCGCGAGTCCGACGCCGTGCTCTACACGCACGCCGGTCCCGAGATCGCCGTCGCCTCGACGAAGGCGTTCCTCGCCCAGATCACCGCCTGCTACGTGCTCGGCCTCTACCTCGCCCAGCTGCGCGGCGGGTCCTTCGCCGACGACGCCGCCGCCGTGATGAAGGAGCTCGCCGAGGTCCCGGCCAAGATCGAGACCCTGCTCGGCCAGATGGGCCGGGTCAAGGAGATCGCCAAGTTCATGGCCGACACCCGCTCGGTCCTCTTCCTCGGCCGCCACGTCGGCTACCCGATCGCCATGGAGGGCGCGCTGAAGCTCAAGGAGCTCGCCTACATCCACGCCGAGGGCTTCGCGGCCGGCGAGCTGAAGCACGGCCCGATCGCGCTCATCGAGCCGGGCCAGCCGGTCTTCGTCGTCGTGCCCTCGCCGACGAGCGAGCACGGGCTGCACGGCAAGGTCGTCTCCAACATCCAGGAGATCCGCGCCCGCGGCGCCCGCACCCTCGTCATCGCCGAGGAGGGCGACGAGGCCGTCGTGCCGTTCGCCGACGAGGTCATCCGGGTGCCGGCCACCGCCCCGCTGCTCGCGCCGCTGCTCACGGTCGTGCCGCTGCAGGTCTTCGCGCTGTGGCTGTCCACGGCCAAGGGCCTCGACGTCGACCAGCCCCGCAACCTCGCCAAGTCCGTCACGGTCGAGTGACGTGATCGTCGGGGTCGGCATCGACGTCGTCGACATCGCGCGCTTCGAGCAGACGCTCGAGCGCACCCCGGCGCTGCGCGAGCGTCTCTTCACCCCGGAGGAGCGCGACCTCGGGATCGCCTCGCTCGCAGCCCGGTTCGCCGCCAAGGAGGCCCTCGCCAAGGCGCTCGGCGCGCCGGTCGGGCTGCACTGGACGGACGCGCGCATCGTGACGAACGAGGACGGCCGGCCCTCGCTCGAGATCGGCGGCACCGTCGCGGCGCGCGCCGGTGACCTCGGCGTCGACAGCTTCCACGTGTCCCTGTCCCACGACGCCGGCATCGCCTCCGCGGTCGTCATCGCCGAGGGGTAGCGGCCGTTCCTGCTCGCCCCACTCCCGCTGTCGCGCCACACCACCGAGGAGAGCCGATGATCCGCGCGTACGACGTCGAGACGGTCCGCGCCGCCGAGCAGGCGTCCATGGCCGAGCTGCCCGAGGGCGAGCTGATGGACCGCGCCTCACGGGGCCTGGCCGAGATCGCGGCCGCGCGCCTGGCCGACCACGACGGCGCCACCGTCGTCGGGCTCGTCGGGGCCGGGGCCAACGGGGGAGACACGCTCTACGCCGTCGCCCACCTCGCCGAAGCGGGCTACCCGGCCGCCGTCGTGCTGCTCCCTGCGGGCGGACGCGGCGGCGTCCACGCGGCCGGGCTCGCCGCAGCGGAGGACGCCGGCACCGTCGTGCACGTGGCCGCCGAGGACCCTGCCGCTGCCGAAAGGGCCGTGGCCGAGGCCGACGTCGTGCTCGACGGGATCGTCGGCATCGGGGGGCGTCCGGGCCTTCGTCC
>JAEXXY010000119.1 GCA_023451855.1 Actinomycetes bacterium | reverse complement strand
GTGCTGCTGCACCGGATGCGCCCCGCCGTGCCCGTCGGGTCCTTCCCCGGCGTCGACCGTGGACCGCGGCCGGCCACGGACCGGGCGGTCGCGTCCGTGAGCGGCGACGAGTCCGCCGGTGACGCGTCCCGCGGCCCCGACGCGTCGGTCAGGATGGCGGCGGAGGCGTAGGTCGGCGCGTCCGACCGCGGCCACCGCGAGCACGACGAGGGGCCACCCGCGGTGCAGGTGACCCCTCGGTCGTGGTGCCGGCGACGAGGGCGCCGGCCTCGCGTGCGGTCCGCGTCAGCCGAGCTTCATGATCTGGCTGGCCGGCGGGGCCTTGATGCCGAGGTCCTCGCCCCACTTGGAGAAGTCGAGCTGGCCCGGGCTCTTGGTGGAGCCGGTGAAGCGGACGACCTGGAGCTTGTCCTTGGACACGTAGAGGGCGCCCTCGGACTTGCCCTTCTTGTCGGTGAGGACCCAGCACTCGGTGCCGTTGATCGTCTCCTCCGCCACGGTCGGGGACAGCTGGCTCGGCTTCACCGCGCCGAAGGCCTTCTCGAGGAAGCTCTTGAGGCTGAGGCTCTCGGTCATGGACGAGGCGGACGCCGGCGCCTTGATGAACTTGTCGCCGGCCTTCTGCACCGACGCCGGGGCGCCCTGCTTCTTCCAGAACGTCGCGTCGGCCTGGATGTAGACGCCGTCCGGCAGCGTGATGAGGCGCGCCTTGCCGCTGTCCTGCATCGCGATGGTGATGTCGGACGTCTTGCCGTCGCTCGTGCCCTTGAAGTCGATGGAGACCTTCTTGCCGGCCTGCTCGACCTCACCGACGAAGACCGCCGAGGTCGCGGCGAGCGCGTTGGTCTTGGCCTTCTCGAGCACGTCGGCAGGCTTGGGCGCCGCCGAGTCGGACGTCGCCGGGGCGGAGGTCGCAGCGGAGCCGGAGGTCGAGGAGCCCGTGGACCCGGTGGCCGGCGTGTCCGACTTCGAGCACGCGGCGGCACCGAGGCTGATCGCGAGGGCGCCGGCGAGCGCGACGGCGCGGGTCGTCATGGTCTTCATGGGTGGGAGGCCCCCTGGCCTGGTCGGGTCGTCGCCCGGCAGCGGCCGGGCGACCGGCGGCCGGCTGTGGCCGCAAACCCGCACACCCTAGCCCGAACCGCCTGCCTCGACGTACCCGGACGAGGTCCGGCACGGACGACGGGCGAGGAGACGCAGGTCATGACGCCGAGGGTGTCCGTGCCCGCGCGGACGTCCTACCATCGAGGGACTGAGCAAGCGCTTAGTCGACCCGTGCGCCGTCGCCCGGGGCCGCCGACGAAGTCCAGGAGTTCCCCCGTGACCGAAGCCGTCATCGTCTCGACCGCCCGTTCGCCGTTCGGCCGGGCCTTCAAGGGCTCGCTCAAGGAGGTGCGTCCGGACGACCTCGCGGCGAGCATCATCCAGGCGGCGCTCGACAAGGTGCCCGCCCTCGACAAGACGCTCGTCGAGGACATCTACCTCGGCTGCGCCGAGCCGTCGGGCAAGCACGGCTCGAACATGGCCAAGGTCGTGGCCACGCTCCTCGGCCTCGACAACACGCCCGCGGCGACGATCAACCGCTTCTGCGCCTCGTCCGCGCAGACGACGCGGATGGCCTTCCACGCCATCAAGGCCGGAGAGGGCGACATCTTCGTCTCGGCCGGCGTCGAGTGCGTCTCGCAGTACACCGACTGGGCCGGCGCGGGCGGCGCGAAGGCCGACGCCCAGAACCCGCTCTTCGCCGAGGCGCAGGAGCGCACGAAGCGGATCGCCGAGACGAACGAGACGTGGACCGACCCGCGCGCCGACGGCAACCTGCCCGACATCTACATCTCGATGGGCCAGACCGCCGAGAACGTCGCGACGGCCTACGGCATCTCCCGCGAGCGCCAGGACGAGTGGGGCGTCACGAGCCAGAACCGTGCCGAGGCCGCCATCGGGCGTGGCTTCTTCGACTGGGAGATCACGCCGGTCACGACCCCCGACGGCACCGTCGTCACCAAGGACGACGGCCCCCGCGCCGGCGTCACCCTCGAGGCCGTGCAGGGCCTGAACCCCGTCTTCCGCGAGCAGGGCACCGTCACGGCCGGCAACTGCTGCCCGCTCAACGACGGTGCGGCTGCGCTCGTCATCATGAGCGACACCAAGGCCAAGGAGCTCGGCCTGACGCCGCTGGCCCGCGTCGTCTCGACCGCGGCCACCGGGCTGTCGCCGGAGATCATGGGCCTCGGCCCGGTGGAGGCGACCAACCTGGCCCTCAAGCGGGCGGGCCTCTCGATCGGCGACATCGACCTGTACGAGATCAACGAGGCCTTCGCCGCGCAGGTCATCGGCTCGGCCGACCAGATCGGCATGGACTACGACAAGCTCAACGTCAACGGTGGCGCCATCGCCATCGGCCACCCGTTCGGGGCGACCGGCGCCCGCATCACCGGCACGCTCATCAACGCGCTGCGCGAGCGCGACGAGCAGTTCGGCCTCGAGACGATGTGCGTCGGCGGCGGCCAGGGCATGGCCGTCATCTTCGAGCGCCTCAGCTGACGCCCGGGCCACCTGGTAGTACACGTCGAGTGGGCACTTCCCCCGG
Source organism: Actinomycetes bacterium (assembly GCA_023451855.1). GTDB lineage: Bacteria > Actinomycetota > Actinomycetes > Actinomycetales > Dermatophilaceae > Monashia. The sequence continues at coordinate 4,783 of JAEXXY010000119.1, read as the reverse complement.
GGGGAAGTGCCCACTCGACGTCGGAGGAGGTCAGCGGGATCAGAGGGCGCGGCGAAGGGCGGCCAGGCGCTCGGGCAGGTCGGCGCCGACGCCGGCGACGGAGGCGTCCCACACCATGACCGCCAGCTGGTCCAGGACGACGGCCGGGCCGAGGTCGGGCACCGGGACCGGCGAACGGCCGCGCGACACCGCGACACGGTCGGCGAGGTCCTGGACGAGGTCGCGGACCTGCCCCAGACGCGAGAGCGCGTGGCCGAGCGGCAGCTGCTGCCACCGCTCGGCCACGCGCCGGAGCTCGTCCGACACCTCCTGCGGGGTCGGCGAACCCACGCGCGAAGGTGTCACCCGCGTCAGTCGCGCAGGCGCGCGAAGAGGCGGACGAACTCGATGTAGAGCCAGACGAGCGTCACGATGAGGCCGTGGGCCAGCAGCCACGAGTACTTCTTCGGAGCCCCCACCTGGACCGCGTGGTCGATCGAGTCGAAGTCGATGGCCAGGGAGTAGGACGCGAGAGCGACGCCGACGACCGACAGGACCAGGCCGAGCCCGCCGCTGCCGCCGAAGCCCCAGCCGCTGATGACGCCCGTCATGAGCAGGACGACCTGCAGCAGCGAGAAGATGCCGTAGCCGACGATCGCGAAGAAGAACATCCGGCGCGACTTGGCGTTGACCTTGACGAAGCCCGTCGCGTACCCGATGTACATCGCGACGAAGACGCAGAGGGTGGCCAGCACGGCCATCTGCACGACGCCGTCGTACTTCGGGATCGAGGCGATGTACTGGCTGAACGCGCCGAGGAAGGCGCCCTGCAGCACGGCGTAGACCATGAGCAGCGGCACCGACACCTTCTTCATGAAGGCGATGGCGAAGCCGAGGATCAGCGTGCCGAACATGCCGCCGAGCCAGAACGGCAGCGTCATGTCGGTGTTGGCCTCGGTCCAGAACCACGAGACGAGCGCGACGGCGACCGTGACGACGAACAGGGTGAGGCTCTTGACGACGACGTCGTCGACCGTGACGCGGCCGGTGTCGGCGGGACCGGCGCTCTGGCGTGCGTACATCTCGTCGAGCTGCTGGGCGGTCATGGCGTCCTGGGACGCGTAGCCGGTGGTCGCCGCCTGGGTGGCCTGCTGACCCTGACCGAACTGACCCTGCTGCGGCGTGCCGAAGCCGGCGTATCGCTCCTTCTCGATCTGCTTGTTGAGCCGGTCGAAGACCGGGTTTCCACCTGCCATGTGAGTGTGCTCCTTGGGCACTGGTGCCACCGGTCGGTGGCGACTGTCACCAGACTAAGCGTCCGGGACCACCCCCTGGGTTCCCCGATGGGCGGCGGCGCGCCCCGCAACCCGTTCGTGACGCGGCGGCATACTGGGGCCGCCGGCCCGGCCGGCGCGCCCCCGTGGCCCAATCGGCAGAGGCAGGCGACTTAAAATCGCCAACGGTGAGGGTTCGAGTCCCTCCGGGGGTACCAGGAGGTCCGCGGCACGTCGCGGGGTCGGCCACGGTTCGGTCACGCTTGTGTCCACGAGGGCGGGCCGTGCCGACGCCGAGGGCCCGCATCCTCCTACACTGGACGACATCGGGTCCAGGGGATCGATCCATCATGACTTCTGCCTGACCCAGGCACCGCGCCACGGGGGCTGCGGCGCACCCACAGGAGGACGAGTGCTGGACGAGCGTGTCGCGGGCTCGGGGGTCGCGACCTCACGCACCCAGCGGCTGGACGCGGCCGCGGTCGGCGTCGAGCGGACCGGGACGACCCAGCTGCTCGAGTTCGCCGACCGCCTGCGCGACGCGCTGCTGCGCAGCTGGCTCGACCCGATGGTCCGACGCGGCATGCTCGGCATGGCGCTCGTGGCGGCCGGGTCGGTCTCGCCGGCGTTCCTACCGGGCGGCGCCTTCGCCCCGGGCCAGTCCCCGGTCATAAGGACGCTGCACCTGCAGTGGCTCGACAGCGGGCTCGGGCGCGTCATCACCACGGTGCTCATGGCCGTCGGCATGGCGTTGCTCGTCGACGCGTGGCTGCGGATGCGCCCGGTGCACGGGCGGCGGCCCCCGTCGCTGGCCTGGCTGCTCTGGAGCCTGCCGATCCTGCTCGCCCCGCCGCTGTTCAGCAGGGACGCCTACAGCTACGCCGCGCAGGGCGAGATCGTCTCCCGCGGCCTGGACCCCTACGTCCTGACGCCCTTCTCGATCCCCGGGCCGTACTCCGACCAGGTCGACCCGATGTGGGCGCAGACGCCGGCCCCCTACGGGCCGCTCGCGCTCCAGGTGCAGCACCTCGTCGTCGCCCTCGCGCCCGACAACGCCTACGCGTCGGCCGTGCTCATGCGGGTCCCGACGCTCGCCGCCGTGGCGCTGCTCGCCTATGCCCTCCCGCGGCTGGCGGAGCGGTACGGCTCGAGCGGCAGGCACGCGCTGTGGCTCGGCGTGCTCAACCCGCTCGTCATCATGCACTTCGTCGGCGGCGCCCACGGCGACGCCGTCATGGTCGCCCTCGTCGTGCTCGCCCTGCTGCTGGCCAGCCGTGGGCATCTCGTCGTCGCGGCCGCCACCGTCGCCGCCGCGGCCGCCTACAAGCAGACGGCCGTGCTCGCGCTCGTCGGTGTCGTCGGGATGGCCGTGCAGGCCGGCGACCTCGCCCCCGGTGTCCGGCGCAAGCTGCTGGCGCTGCTGCGGAACGGGCTCGCCCTCGGGGCGGTGTTCGCCGCCACGTTCTGGGCGATCACGGCGTTCTCCGGTCTCGGCTACGGCTGGGTGCCCAACCTCTCGGTGCCGGTGACGCTGCGCTCGCTGCTCGCCCCGTCGACGTTCGTCGGCAGTGCGGTCGAGTGGCTCATGCGCATGGGCGGGATGCCGGCCGGCTGGGTCGAGGTGCCCGTACCGGTGGCCCAGACGATCGGGCTCGGCGTGGGGCTCGTCGCGATGACGTGGGTCGGCTGGCGCCTCGCCGTGCGCAACCCCGTGCTCGCGACCGCCGGGGTGCTCCTGATCCTCTGCCTGTCCGGGCCGGTCATCCACCCGTGGTACCTGCTCTGGGGCGGCGTCGTGCTCGCGGCCACGCGGCTGTCCGAGCGCTGGGTGCGCGGCATCGTCGTCGTCACGCTCTTCTTCGTCACCTACGGGGTCGTCGACGCCACGGTGTCCAACGGCACGTGGGCCCTCGGGGTGTCCGCCGCGCTGTGGATGATCGCCCGCCTGCGCACGCACCGCCGGCGGACGCTGGAGCAGGAGCCCGTTCCCGTGGCGGTGGCTCCCTGACGCGTCCCTGGACGCGTCCCGGTGACCCCTCGTCGGGTCAGGCCCGACGCGCGGCGCTGAGGGCGATGCCGTCGAGGATGTCGTGCTCGGAGGTCACGACGTCGGTGATGCCCGACCTCTCGACGAGGCGCTCGACGACGCGTCGCCACACGAGGGCTCCGGCACCGATGACGTCGACGCGGCCGGGGTGCAGGTACGGCAGCGCCGCCCGCTCGGCGCGGGTCATGGCGAGGAGGTCGTCGCAGGCCGCGAGCACGGCGTCGACCGGGTTGCGGGACAGGTGGATCCGGCTCGCGTCGTAGGCGGGCAGGCGCAGCACGTGCGCGGTGATCGTCGTGACGCTGCCGGCGAGGCCGACGAGGGCCGCGATGCCCTCGAGGGGCACGGTCGACTCGGCGAGGTCGAGCGCGGCGTCGACGTCGCGGGTCGCCGCCGCGACCTCCTCGGCGGTCGGCGGGTCGCTCGCGAGGTGGCGTTCGGTCATCCGCACGCAGCCGACGTCGACCGACCGTGCGGCCTCGACGTGGTCGGTGCCGCGGACGAGCTCGGTGGAGCCACCGCCGAGGTCGACGACGAGGTAGGGGCCGGCGATGCCGCGCGCCGCGAGGCCGCCGGTGGCACCCGAGAACGACAGCGCGGCCTCCTCGTCGCCGGAGACGACCTCGGGCGACACGGCCACGCCGACGTGCTCGCGGAAGGCCTCGCGGACTCCCTCGATGAACTCGCCGGCGTTGCGGGCGTCGCGGGAGGCCGACGTGGCGACGAACCGGATGTGCTCGGCGCCCAGCTCATGGCACTGGGCGGCGTACTCGCGGGTGACCCGCAGGGTGCGCTCCATCGCCTCGGGGGCGATGACGCCGGTGCGGTCGACACCGTGGCCGAGGCGCACGATCTCCATCCGGCGCAGGACGTCCTCGAGGTCACCGGTGGCCGGGTCGACGTCGGCGACGAGGAGGCGGATCGAGTTGGTGCCGCAGTCGACGGCGCCGACCCGGACCCGGCCCTCAGCCAACGGAGCCCTCCCCCGCCGCAGCTGCCTGCCCCGTGTCGCCCGACGCGCTCGCGGCGTCCTCGGCGGCGTGCACGGCCGCGCACGAGGTCGGCGACCACCAGTCGCCGAGCGCCTCGAGGGCCTCGTCGCCGAGCGGGTTGACCCCGGGGCCCGCCGCGAGCGAGTGCGCGACGAGGACGTGGAGGCACTTGACGCGCGTCGGCATGCCGCCGGCCGAGATGCCGTCGATCTCGGGCACGTCACCGAGCTCGCCGCGCCGGGCCAGGTAGTGCTCGTGGGCCGCGGCGTACGCGGCCGCGAGGTCGGCGTCATCACCGAGGCGAGCCGTCATCTCCTTCATGAGGCCACCGGTCTCGAGCGTGCTCACGGCACCGGTGAGGCGCGGGCACGTGGCGTAGTACGTCGTGGGGAACGGGGTGCCGTCGGGCAGCCGCGGCTCGGTGCGCAGGACGTCGGGTTCTCCGCACGGGCAGCGGTGCGCCACCTCGGCGACGCCGCGCGGGCGGCGGC
>JAEXXY010000111.1 GCA_023451855.1 Actinomycetes bacterium | reverse complement strand
CCGCGGTCATCGCGTGGGCCGTGAGCTTCTTCGTCTTCTCGTTCGACCTGCGCTGGGGCGACGACCCGGCCGCGTTCTTCACGGGCGACTACCTCCGGCTCGCCGACCCGGGCGTCAGCCTCGAGTTCGTGCCGGCGGTGCTCGTGCCGCTCGTCGCGGTCTGGGTCGTGACGATCGTCGTCCTCGCGCTCGGCGTGGCGAAGGGCGTGCAGCGCGCGAACACGGTGTTCCTGCCGCTGCTCGTCGTGGCGTTCGCGGTGCTCGTGGTGCGCTCGCTGTTCCTCGAGGGCGCGGCGGACGGGCTGAACGCGCTGTTCACCCCGGACTGGTCGGCGCTGGGCGACGCCAACGTGTGGATCGCCGCCTACAGCCAGATCTTCTTCTCGCTGTCGATCGCGTTCGGGATCATGGTCACGTACGCGTCCTACCGTCGGCGCCGGTCCAACCTCACGACGCCGGGGCTCGTCGTCGCGTTCTCCAACTCCTCGTTCGAGATCCTCGCCGGCATCGGCGTCTTCGCGACGCTGGGCTTCCTCGCGCACGAGCAGGGGGTCGGCGTGGGGGAGCTCGAGGGCATCAGCGGGCCGATCCTCTCGTTCGTCACGTTCCCCGCGATCGTGTCGCAGATGCCGGGCGGCCCGATCTTCGGTGCGCTGTTCTTCGGGTCCCTCGCCATGGCGGGGTTCACGTCGCTCCTGTCCATCCTCCAGGTCGTGTCCGCGGGGTTCCAGGAGAAGTTCGGCTGGACGCCGCGGCAGGCGTCCGTGCGCCTCGGCGTCGTGAGCGCGGTCATCTCGGTCCTGCTCTTCTCCACCACCACCGGCCTCGTCGCCCTCGACACCGCCGACCAGTGGGCCAACAACGTCGGCATCGTGGGGTCCGCCGTGCTCATGACCGTCCTCGTGCTGTGGGTGCTGCGGCGCGGACCGGAGCTGCGCTACCACCTCAACGCCGTCTCGACGTTCCGCCTCGGCCCCTGGTGGCAGGTGCTCGTCGCCGTGCTGGCCCCGCTCGTGCTCGGCTACATGCTCGTGTCCAGGATCGTCACGCTCGTCGTCGACGGCTACGAGGGGTACCCCGCGTGGTACCTCGCGCTCGTCGGGTGGGGCGCGATCGCGTTCATGGTGCTCGCCGCGCTCGTGCTCACGGCGATGCGCTGGCGCCGCAGCCCCGACGACTTCGTCCCCTGGCCGCCGTACCCGCCGGGTGACGCCTCTGCAGGGCCGGGCCGGGCGCCGTCGGGCCGCGGGACGGCCGGCCGCACGACTGCCCCGACCGGTGCCGACGGGGAGGAGACCCGATGACCACCTCGGCCGTGATCCTGCTCGTGCTCGCGATCGTCGTCGTGTGGGGCGGGCTGCTCGTCGCGATCCTGCGACTGCGCGCCCAGCCCGAGCGGGCGGACTACCCGCCCGGGGACGAGGACGACCACCGCGAGGACGAGGCGCCCGCCGCGCGCGACACGTAGCCCGCGCCGGTCCGCGCCGAGGGCGGGTGCGGTTCGTCACGGTTCGGCCTCGATGTCCCCGCCGGTTTGGTGAGCGGGGCCGAACGGCCCCACACTCGTGCGCAGGTGCCGCGCACCGCCGGGTCCTCTGTTCCCCGTACGTTCCTCTGCCCTCACGGGCCGGGTGCTGACGTAACACGACGGAGACGATCGGTGTCTACGCTGCCCCTGCCCGGCCCCCACCGATCGGAGACACCATGCGTACGACCCCGCGCAAGCTCCCCCTCACCGGTCTCGTCGCGCTCGCCGCGACGAGCACCCTCCTGCTCGCCGCGTGCACCGACGCGTCCCAGACCGGGACGGACGGCAGCACGTCGGGTTCCGGTGACGAGACGTCGGCGGCGCCGTCCTTAGACCCGTCGACGATCGAGGTGGACGACGCGGCCGCCGCGCTCCTGCCTGAGGACGTCGCCTCCGCGGGGACGCTGGTCGTCGGCTCGAACACCGAGTACGCGCCCGCCGAGTTCATCGACGCCGACGGCAAGACCCCGATCGGGTTCGACATCGACGTCATCAAGGCCGTCGGCGCGACGCTCGGGCTCGACGTCGAGGTCCAGTCGGCCGACTTCCCGGCGATCATCCCCGCGCTCGGCACCAAGTACGACGCCGGGATCTCCTCGTTCACCATCACGGAGGAGCGCATGCAGGAGGCGAACATGATCGCCTTCCTCAACGCGGGCTCCGCCTACGCGGTCGCGTCGGGCAACCCGGACGACATCGACCCCGAGAGCCTGTGCGGCGTGACCGTCGCCGTGCAGACGGGCACGGTCCAGGACGAGGACATCGCCGTGCAGAGCCAGGCGTGCACCGACGCCGGCGAGGAGAAGATCGACATCCTCCAGTACGACTCGCAGTCCGACGCCACGACGAACGTCGCGGGCGGCAAGGCGCAGGTCCTCTACGCCGACTCGCCGGTCATCGGCTACGCCGTCGAGCAGACGGGCGGCCAGCTCGAGCAGCTCGGCGACGTGTTCGACAGCGCGCCGCAGGGCGTCGTCGTCGCGAAGGACGACACGGAGCTCGCCGCCGCGATCCAGGCAGCCCTGCAGTCGCTCATGGACAGCGGCCAGCTCGAGGAGATCCTCGGGGCCTGGGGCAGCGGCGACGCGGCCCTGGAGACCGCCGAGCTCAACCCGTCCGTCGGCTGACGACCCCCTCGCC
>JAEXXY010000013.1 GCA_023451855.1 Actinomycetes bacterium | reverse complement strand
CCGCTCGAGCCGCGGCTCGGTGGGCGGGTCGACGAGCACGTGGAGGGCGCGGTCGACGAGCACGGGCAGGTCCTCGGCCGCGACGACCGCGTCGAGCACACCCTTGGCGGCAAGGTTCTCGGCGGTCTGCACACCGGCGGGGAACGGCTCGCCGTTGAGCGCCTCGTAGACCTTCGGCCCGAGGAACCCGACGAGCGCGCCCGGCTCGGCGACGGTGACGTGCCCGAGCGAGCCCCACGACGCGTAGACGCCGCCGGTGGTCGGGTGGCGCAGGTGCACCAGGTAGGGCAACCGTGCGGTCCGGTGCGCCATGAGCGCCCGGCAGATCTCGATCATCTCCACGAAGGCCGGCGTGCCCTCCTGCATCCGGGTTCCGCCCGACGCGGTGGAGGCGAGGACCGGCAGCCCCTCGGCCGTGGCGCGGCGCACGGCGGAGATGATGCGCCCGGCCGCGGCCTTGCCGATCGACCCGGCGAGGAACCGGAACTCGTTGACGACCACGACGACCGGCCGGCCGCGCACGAGCCCGCGACCGGTCAGCACCGACTCGTCGGTCCCGGCCCTGGCTGCGGCCTCCTCGAGCTGGCGCCGGTAGTCCTCCGGCTGGCCGGAGATGTCGATCGGCTCGTCCCACGACTCGAACGACCCCCGGTCGAGCACGAGGTCGAGCAGCTCGTGGGCGGTCCACGGGCGGCGTCCCATCACCCCTCCTGCAGCCAGGCGCGGATGGCCGCGCCGTCCTCGTCGAGCGTCGGCGGCGCCGCGTGGTCGCGACGCGTCACCTCGGTACCGGCGGCGTCGAAGAACCGCAGCGGCGGCCCGGGCAGCGTGATCCGCCCGAGCGTCGGGTGCTCGACGTCGACGAGCAGGCCCTGGCTCGCGGTCTGGTCCCAGCCGTACACCTCGTCGAGGGTCCGCACCTTGCCCGCCGGCACGCCGACCTCGGCGAGCCGGGCCAGGAGCGGCTCGGCGTCCCAGCCGGCGAAGGCGGCCTCGACGAGCGCGATGACGTGGTCGCGGTGCGCGACGCGGTCGGCGTTGGTGGCCACGCCCTCGCCCGACGCGTCGATCCCGAAGGCCGCGCACAGCCGCTGCCACAGCCCCTCGCTGCCGACGGCGATCTGCACCGAGCCGTCGCGGCAGTGGAAGAGCCCGTACGGCGCGATCGACGGGTGGTGGTTGCCGGCCGAGCGGCCCACCTCGCCCGCGATGGTCCACCGGGTGCCCTGGAAGGCGTGCACGCCGACGACCGACGCCAGCAGCGACGTGCGCACGACGGTGCCGCGTCCCGTGCGGTGGCGCTCGTTGAGCGCGGCGACGATGCCGTACGCGCCGTACATGCCGGAGAGGAGGTCGGCGATGGGGACGCCGACACGCTGCGGGTCGTCCGGGCCCGAACCGGTCAGCGACATCAGGCCCGCCTCGCCCTGGGCGATCTGGTCGTAGCCGGCGCGCCCACCCTCGGGCCCGTCGTGGCCGAAGCCGGTGATCGACAGGACGACGAGGCGCGGGTTGCGCTCCATGAGCGACTCGATGCCGAGGCCGAGCCGCTCGAGGACGCCGGTGCGGAAGTTCTCGACGAGCACGTCGGCGCGGTCGACGAGCGCGAGGAGCACGTCCTTGTCGGCGGCGTCCTTGAGGTCGAGGGTGATCGACTCCTTGTTGCGGTTGGCCGACAGGTAGTACGTCGCCTCCCGCTGCCCGTCCGGGCCGACGAACGGCGGGCCCCAGCCACGGGTGTCGTCGCCGCGGCCGGGCGCCTCCACCTTGATGACGCGGGCGCCGAGGTCGCCGAGCATCATGGTCGCGTGCGGGCCGGCGAGGGCGCGGGTCAGGTCGACGACGAGGACGTCGCTGAGTGGGCCGGTCATGGTCATGGACGGCATCCTGCCGCGTGCGGCCGCCCACGGCGTTGGTCGAACCCCACCGGGTCGGGACACGCCGGTGTCAGTGGCCTGTCCACTGGGCCACTGGCCGTCCGAAACCTAGAGTGACCTCATGCCGACATCACCCGAGGCCGCGGCGCCGCCCGGCCGGATCGTGCGGCTCCGGCTGTACGAGCAGGTCGCCGAGCAGATCACGGCCTGGGTGGAACGCACCGGGCTCACGGCGGGGGACCGCCTCCCGCCCGAGCGCGAGCTGGCCCAGCGGCTCGGGGTCAGCCGGGCCACGCTGAGCCAGGCCCTCGTGGCCCTCGAGGTCAGCGGCGTCGTCACCGTCCGCCACGGCGACGGCACGGTGCTGTCGGAGTCTCCCGGGCACCGACGCCTGGCCGAGGCCGTCCGGACCAGCACGACCCGGCTGTCGGAGATCGCCGACGCGCACGACGCCCTCGCGACCAAGGCCGCCTCACTCGCCGCCGAGCGGCGCACCGCCACCGACCTCGCGCGCCTCGACGCGGCGCTCGTCCAGATGGCCGGCGAGATCGCGGACGGACACCGGGGCGAGGTGGGGGATGAGCGGTTCCACGACGCCGTGGGCGCCGCCGCCCACTCGGCGCTGCTCGCTCGACTCATGGCCGAGGTCTACGACCTGGTCCGCCGGGCCCGCGTCGAGTGGCTGTCGCGGCCGGGGCGGGCCGCCGAGGCCCTCGCGAGCCTGCGTAC
>JAEXXY010000429.1 GCA_023451855.1 Actinomycetes bacterium | reverse complement strand
CTCCTGGAGAAGCTGCGCGCTCGAGACGAGGCGGGCCACTCACGCCCAGGGGCAGCGACGATCCCGGGTCGCGGGAAGGGCAGCCCGCCCACCGTCGGCGCCGGCTCCGGCGCCGACCACCTCGACCACGCGCCCGCCACCGCCGTCATCCGCCCGCGCCTCGTCGGGGCCGCGGTGCTCACCGTGCCGGTCTTCCTCCTCGCGATGCTCGCGCCCGAACCGGCGTGGAGCCGCTGGCTGCAGCTGCTCCTGTCGACGCCCGTCGTCCTCTGGAGCGCGTGGCCGTTCCACCGCGCCGCCGCCGTCAACGCGCGCCACCTCGCCTCGACGATGGACACCCTCGTCTCGCTCGGCGTGCTCGCCGCGTGGTCCTACTCCCTCGTCGCGCTGCTCGCCGGCGGCCAGAACCTCTACTTCGAGGTGGCCGCCGTCGTCACGACGTTCCTGCTCACCGGGCGCTTCCTCGAGGCCCGCGCCAAGGACTCCGGCCGGCAGGCGCTGACGACGCTGCTGCACGTCGGCGCGCGCGACGCGTCCGTCCTGCGCATCGACCCGACGACCCGCACGACGAGCGAGACCCGGGTGCCCGTCGACCAGCTCGCCGTCGGCGACCAGATCATCGTGCGCCCGGGCGAGAAGATCGCCACCGACGGCATCGTGCTCGACGGGTCGAGCGCCGTCGACGCGTCCCTCGTCACCGGCGAGTCGACCCCGGTCGACGTCGGCCCGGGCAGCGAGGTGACGGGCGGGTCGGTCAACACCACCGGGCGGCTCGTCGTGGAGGCCCGACGCGTCGGCGCCGACACGATGCTCGCCGGCATCCAGCGGCTCGTCGAGGACGCCCAGACGGGCAAGGCGCGCGTGCAGCGCCTCGCCGACCGCGTTTCGGCGGTCTTCGTGCCGGTCGTGCTCGTCCTGGCCCTTGCGACGCTCGTCGGGTGGCTGGTCACCGGCCACGACGTCGGGCGCTCGCTCGGCGTCGCCGTGACGGTCCTCATCATCGCCTGCCCGTGCGCCCTCGGCCTCGCGACCCCGACGGCGCTGCTCGTCGGCACCGGCCGCGGCGCCCAGCTCGGCACGCTCATCAAGGGCCCCGAGGTGCTCGAGTCCACCCGACGCGTCGACACCGTCGTCCTCGACAAGACCGGCACCGTCACCACGGGCCGGCTGCGGCTGCGCAGCATCGCCGTGCGCGGGCGGCTGTCGAAGAAGGCCGCGCTCGTCGCCGCAGCGGCCGTCGAGCAGGGCAGCGAGCACCCCATCGCCGAGGCGATCGTGGCCGGCGCCCGCCTCGCCAAGCTGGACCTGCCGCGCATCACCGACTTCGGCGCGAACCCCGGCGAGGGCGCCACGGCCCGCATCAGGGACACCGAGGTGACCGTCGGCAAGGCGCTGCTCTTCGAGCAGGTCGACCCGGCGCTCGTCGAGCACGCGGCCCGGCACGCGGGCACGACGGTCTACGTCGGGTGGGACGGCGTGGCGCAGGCCGCCCTCACCGTCGAGGACACCGTGCGCGACACCTCACCCGCCGCGGTCGGCCGGCTCCGCGCACTGGGCCTCACCCCGTACCTGCTCACCGGCGACAGCGCCGCCAACGCCCGCAGCGTCGCCGAGCAGGTCGGCATCGACCCCGCGAACGTGCGCGCCGACGTGCTGCCGACGGACAAGCACGATGTCGTCACCTCGCTGCAGCGCGAGGGCAAGGTCGTCGCGATGGTCGGCGACGGCGTCAACGACGCGGCAGCGCTCGCGCAGGCCGACCTCGGGCTGGCCATGGGCACCGGCACCGACGTCGCCATGGACTCGGCCGACATCGTCCTGGTGCGGCCCGACCTGTCGGCGGTCGGGGATGCGATCGGGCTCTCCCGGGCGACGCTGCGCGTCATCAAGCAGAACCTCGCGTGGGCCTTCGGCTACAACGTCGCGGCGATCCCGCTCGCGGCCTTCGGACTGCTCAACCCGATGATCGCCGGCGCCGCCATGGCACTGTCCTCGGTCCTCGTCGTCAGCAACTCCCTGCGCCTGCGTCGCTTCGCCCGCTGACCCGCCCACCCAGCCCCGGTTCGAGGTATTCGGCGATCACATGTGGTCGTCAAATACCTCGAACCGGGCGGGAGGGCGGGTAGGGGCGGGAGTGGGCAGGTACGACGAGAGGCCACCGTCCGCCGTGCGGAGGTGGCCTCTCGCGGGATGCGAGCCGAGCGCGTCGGGTCAGATGGTGACCTTGCCGTTCGGGGTGTCGAAGGTGACCGAGAGCAGTCCCGGCGTGCCGTGCGGCGCGACGAACGTGAAGTCGATGCCGCCCTTGTCGAAGGTGTCCTCCGGGCCGAGCCACTCGCGCACCCGCTTGGGGTCGCCGGCGATCTGGATGTTGTCGATGGACACCTGGGTGTCGTGCCCTGCGGACGGGTGGACCGTCATGTCGTCCCACTCGATGAAGTACGGAACCTGCGGGTCGGCGAGCAGGCCCTTGATGCCGAGCTGGCGCCACCTGAGCTCGGTGCCGTCGGGGCGGTGCCGGTTGCCGGGCACGGACTCGCGGCCCAGGCGCTTCTCGACGACGGAGATGTCGTCGACCGCGACGACCCAGCCGAGCCAGCCGCCGCCGGCCTCGGAGGCGGCGCGGACGGCCTGGCCGAACGGGGCCTTGTCGGACGCCGGGTGGTCCAGCACCTCGACGACCTCGAGGTAGTGGTCCTTGGCAAGCGGGAAGATGATGTTGCGCGTGCCGAAGCGGGGGTGCACACCTCCATCGACGGGCGTGACTCCGATGAGCGCGCTCAGCCGCTCGGCCGTGGCCTTGAGGCCACCCGCCTCGGCCGCGTAAGAGACGTGGTCAACTCGCATACAGAACATCGTGACACACCCAAAGGGGTGCTCTTGACCACCCCCTCCCCCGGCAGGTAGGGGCCCGACCAGCCGTAACGCAGGTTTCACACGGCCGTCACACGCGTACGCAGACCGGACGTCAGCGGGTGCGCTGGCGGACGGCCTCGTAGAGCACGACGGCGGCCGCGACCGACACGTTGAGGCTGTTGGCCTTGCCGTGCATCGGGATCCGGACCCGCACGTCGGCGGCCTCGAGCAGGGCGCGGTCGGCCCCGTGCTTCTCGCTGCCGACGCCCACGGCGACGCGGCCGGTGTAGTCGGCGTCGGTGTGCAGCAGGTCGGTCTCCGGCGTCGTGACGACGAGCCGCACGTCGTTGGCGCGCAGCCAGGCGACGACGTCAGCGGTGGGGGCGCTGGCGACCGGCACGGCGAAGACGGTGCCCTTGCTCGCTCGCACGACGTTGGGGTTGCCCCAGTCGGTGACCGGGTCGGCCGCGACGACGGCATCGACGCCGGCCGCGTCGGCGGTGCGCAGCATCGCGCCGAGGTTGCCGGGCTTCTCGACGCCCTGCGACAGCAGCGTCAGGTGGTCGGGGCCCTCGACGCGCAGGTCGGAGAGCGGGCGGCCCAGGGCACCGACGACGGCGAGCAGCCCGTCGGGGCCCTCGCGGTAGGACACCTTCTCGAAGGCGGCCCGGCTCAGCCGCACGACCTCGACCCGGTCGTCGCGGAGCCGGTCGAGCAGCTCGGACTGGTGTCCGATGTGCTGGGAGCCGGCGACGCCCGCGGGGCTGAACAGCTCCTCGCAGACGTAGACCGACGCGGGCCTGACGCCGGAGGACAGGGCCAGGCCGATCTCCTCATAGCCCTCGACGAGGGTGCGGCCGGTCTCCTCGCGGGTCCGCCGGCGGCGCAGCCCGAGGAGGGACTTCAGGCGCGGGTTGGACGGCGAGGTGATGACGAGGTCGTGGCTGGGGTGGGCGCTGGGGTGGGCGCTGGGGTTCGGCATGGCAGGGCCAGCATCCCACCGCCCGGCCGATCAGTGGTGCAGGCGGGCGCCCTTGAGGATCCGGTCGACCCCATTCTTCGGGCCGTGCAGCTCGAGCCCGACGAGGTGGAGCGACGCGGTGGGCACGGCCGCGACTGATGATCCGCCGGGCGCTGTCCCGCCACGCGGTCGGTGGGCGGGCCTACCGTGGGAGTCACGTCGGAACGCCCACCCACACCCGGCCTTCCGATGCCGCCGTCACACCGTCGCACGGAGGAGCCCATGACCACGCTCGAGGACCGACCCAACACCGCGCTGCTCGTCGTCGACGTCCAGAACGGCGTCGTGGGGCAGGCCTGGAACCGCGACGGTGTCGTCGCCAACATCGCCTCGCTCGTCGCGCGCGCCCGTTCGGAGCAGGTGCCCGTCGTGTGGGTGCAGCACTCCGACGAGAACATGCCGCGCGACTCCGAGGACTGGCAGTACGTCTCCGAGCTGGCGGTCGCCGACGGCGAGCCCGTCGTGCATAAGACCTTCGGCGACTCCTTCGAGGACACCGACCTCGAGTCGGTCCTCGCCGAGCGGGGCGTCGGCCGGCTCGTGGTCGCGGGCGCGCAGACCGACGCGTGCATCCGGTCCACGCTGCACGGCGCGGTCGTCCGCGGGTACGACGCGACGCTCGTCGGCGACGCGCACACCACCGAGGACCTCCGCGAGTGGGGCCACCCGATCGGCCCGGAGGACGTCGTCGGGTTCACCAACGCGTACTGGCCGTGGTCGAGCGTGCGCGGGCGCACGGCCGACGTCGTCGACACCGCGTCCGTCACCTTCGGCCCTGCCGAGACCCCGGAGGCGCAGGAGGCGCAGGAGGCCAGGGAGGCACCGCAGGAGGCCGCCGACTCGGCCGGGTAGTCCGCACCTAGAGTTGGCGCCATGCTCGACGCCATCGCCGCTCTGCCCTTCTGGCAGGCGTTCCTCGCGCTGTTCGCGAGCGCGATGGTCCGCTCGAACGGCACGTACTGGGTGGGGCGCGGGGCGGTCAACGGGTGGCGGCGCTACCGCGGCACCCACCGCGAGCTGACCTCCCGGGCCGAGGCATGGCTGCGCCGGCTCGGCCCCGTCGCCGTGACGCTCTCCTACCTCACGGTCGGGTTCCAGACCGCCGTCCACCTCACCGCCGGCGTCATGCGGATGCCGCTGCGCTGGTACGTGCCGGCCGCGGTCGTCGGGTCGGTCATCTGGGCCACGCTCTACGCCACGGTCGGGCTGGCCGTCGTGGACGCGTGGATCGCGGCGGAGGCCGGGTCGGTCTGGGCCGCCGCGGGGCTGGGCGCCTTCGTCGCGGTCGTCGTGGCGACGCTCGTCGTGCGACGCCGACAGCGCGCGGTCGGAGAGCCCGCCGTCGTCGGCCGCGCCGGGGAATGACCGGAGGATGCCTCCGGTTGATGCCGGCATGACCACCTGGGGATTCATCGGAAGCGGACACATCGGAAGCACCGTCGCGCGGCTGGCCGTCGACGCAGGCCATGACGTCGTCCTGAGCAACAGCCGCGGGCCCGAGACGCTCGCCGGCCTCGTCGAGCAGCTCGGTCCACGGGCCCGCGCCGCCACCTCCACCGAGGCCGCCGCGGCCGGCGACGTCGTCGTCGTGACGATCCCGCTCGGGCGCTACCGCGACGTGCCGGCCGAGGCGCTGCGCGGCAAGACCGTCATCGACACCATGAACTACTACCCGCAGCGCGACGGGCAGGTCGCCGAGCTGGACGACGAGTCGACGACGACGAGCGAGCTGCTCCAGGCCCACCTGCCCGAGTCGCACGTCGTCAAGGGCTTCAACAACATCTACTTCGAGCACCTCGCGACGCTCGGCCGACCGTCCGGCAGCCCCGAGCGCAGCGCCCTCGCCATCGCCGGCGACGACGCGGACGCCAAGGCCACCGTGACCCGCCTGTTCGACGAGATCGGCTACGACGCGCTCGACCTCGGTCCCCTCGCCGAGGGCTGGCGCACCCAGCGCGACACCGCCGCGTACGCCGTGCTCTACACGAAGGACCCCGCCGACTGGAGCCTCGGCGGCAAGCCGGTCGACGCCGCCGGCGTCCGCGAAGCAGCCGACGCCTCGGTCCGCTACCGCGACCGGGCCTGACCACGGAGCGCTGACCACGCGTCCCCCACATCGGGACGTCGCGGCCGAACCTGACGTTTTGGGGCAGGCCGCGACGTCCCGTACCCTTGACCTCGAGGGGAGTACTTCCCACGTCCCGATCCGGTCAGTACGGCGGCCCAGCCCGCCCCGGACGGGAGCCGGTGACATCCGGTGAAGGAGACCTCAGACGAACCACCATGCGTCCGTTCTGAGGAGACCACCGTGCTCACGACCCTTGTGCCGCTCACCGCAGCGGCCCCGCTCTCGGCCCCTGCCGCACCCGCCGCCGAGTCCGCAGCGTCTCTCGCGTCCATCGGGACGCCGACCCTGTGGACCGCCACGATCCTCGGCATCGTGGCCCTGTTCGCCATCGACTTCGTCATCACCCGGCGACCCCACGACCCGAGCATGCGCGAGGCCGTCGGCTGGTCGGCGTTCTACATCGCCATCCCGCTCGCCTTCGGCGCGTGGCTGTGGTCGCAGTACGGCTCGCAGCAGGGCGTCGAGTACTACACCGGCTACCTCGTCGAGAAGTCGCTGTCGGTCGACAACCTCTTCGTCTTCATCATCCTGCTGTCGGCCTTCGCCGTGCCGCGCGAGCTGCGCCAGCGGGTGCTGCTCATCGGCGTCGCCGGGGCGCTCGTGCTGCGCGGCATCTTCATCGCTCTCGGCGCGCAGATGATCGCGAGCTTCTCGTGGACCTTCCTGCTCTTCGGCGCGATCCTGCTCGTCACCGCGATCAAGGTCGGCCGCGATGCCCTCAGCCACGCCGACCACAGCATCGATGTCGCGAACCTCCGCAGCGTCAAGTTGATCCGCCGCTTCTACCCGGTCACCGAGGACTACGCCGGCACGCACCTGTCGGTCAGGCGCGACAGCCGCCGGATGCTGACGCCGCTCGCCGTCGTCGCCATCGCGATCCTCGGCACCGACATCGTCTTCGCCATCGACTCGGTCCCGGCCGTCTACGGCATCACCGGCGACCCGTACCTCGTCTTCGCGACGAACGCGTTCGCCCTGCTCGGCCTGCGCGCCCTGTACTTCGTCCTCGAGAACGCGCTGTCCTCGCTGGTGCACCTGGGCCACGGCCTGGCGCTCATCCTCGCCTTCATCGGCGTCAAGCTCGTGCTGCACTGGGCGCACACCGTGTGGTCGCCGGTCCCGGAGATCCCGACGCTGGCCTCGCTCGGCGTCATCGTCGGCATCCTGGCCGTCGTCACCGCGACGAGCCTCGTGGCCAGGCGTCGCGGGCAGGCGTCGGCCGACGCGAGCGAGGCGTCTGCCGACGAGAGCGTCTCGTCCTGACGCGACGCCCCGACACCGGCGACGGAGCCGGGGCGCGTTCGACTCTCGCCAGGGTCGGGCTCAGGCGAAGATCGGCCCGACGGCGGGGTAGGCATCGGTGAGAAGGCTGCGGACAGTCGAGAGCGACGGCACGTCGGCGCCGCCCTGGAAGCCGGTGTCGAGGCGCATCGGCTTGCCCCACGCCGTGAGGTCCTCGATCGTCGTGCCCTGCGCGGCGCCCGACAGGGTCGCGAACCAGTCGGCGCGGGCGTAGGTGACGTCGCCGCCGAGGCAGACGAGCTCGACCCACGACGGGTCGGCGAGGCACACGTTCTCGTAGGGGTCCGGGTGGTGCCGCTCGAGCACGACGAGGTCGGCCGGCCGCCCCTCCGCCAGCGATCCGAGGTGTTCGTCGAGCCCGGCGACGCGCGCCGCCACCGAGGTCACCATCGCGACGAGGTCGGCCGCGGCCACCGGGTGGCCCTGCCGGGCGAGCTCGCGCCGGGCCACCTTCATCTCGGCGAGCAGGCTCGTCGAGCCGGACGGCAGCCAGTCGGCCCCGAGCGCGACCGGCATCCCGGCCGCGAGCGCCTCGCCGGCGAGCGTCGTCTCGCCGTAGAGGCGCAGGTTCGACTGCGGCGACCACACCAGCCGGCAGCCGGCACCGGCGAGGGTGCGCAGGTCGTCGGCCGACAGGGCGCTGCCGTGAATGACGTTCGTAGCCGGTGTCGCACCGCCGAGGTCGAGGAAGTGCTGGAACTCCTTGGCGCTCAAGCCATCTCCGCGCCTGCCCTCGGACAGGTGGAGGTAGAACGCCGTGACGTCCCCGGCGGCGATGCGCTCCATGACGCGCTGGAAGGTCGGCAGCCCGAACGAGCCGGACGGCAGGTCGACCATCGAGCGGGCCCGGTGCGCCCCGAAGGCCCACTGGTCGAGGTTGCGCACGAGCGGCTCGGAGGCCGACGTGCTCGCGCCGGACGCGCCCTGGATGCCGGTGACCCCGCCGACCAGGGCACGGACCTCCGCGTAGCGCGTCTGCGTCTTGGGCGGCACCTGCGTCAGGAGGGCGTTCTGGGGGTCGCGGACGAGCTGCTGGTAGGGCGTCGAGCGGCGCCACGCGTAGCGGTTGGCGTAGAGCTTCGGCGGCTCCCACGCGGCGAAGACGTTGAACTCGGGGTGCCCGTGCAGGTCGAGCAGGCCGGGCAGGATGACGCCATCGGTCTCCTGGACCGGCACGTCGGTGGGCTTGCGCTTCGACACCCGCGCCACGACGCCGTCCGCGACGGTGACGTAGCCGCTGGACCACGCACCGTCGGGCGTGATGACCGCGCCGTGCAGGGCGAAGGGGGCCGGGGGCAGGGCCCGGCTGCGCACGGCGGGTTCGGGCAGCTCCTCGGTGATGCCCCGGGCGTAGGCGGTGTCGAACGGGTCGCGGCCGCGGCGGGGGCGCGACGGGCCGGACTCCCAGTGCTCGAGGTCGGACTTCGTGCCGGTCGGGTGCCGACCGGCGCTCCGGCTCACAGTGCTGGCCACGTGCGGGCTCCTTCCGGGACGGTGACGGTGAGGGTCGCGCGCTTGGCCTGGGCGGTGTCGCCGGTGCGCGCAGCCCACGGCTCGACGTCGCGCCACCAGGCGGGAGCGCCTGCGGGCAGGTCCCGCTCGGGGATCGGGGCGAGGTCGCCGGCGGTCCACGCGTGGCCGTAGGGCACGAGCGGCGTCGCCGTGTCGGGCTCGACGTGCTCGGCGATCCCGGGGAGCGCTGCGTTCCAGTTCGCGAGCTGCTCGGCGGTCGTCTCGGCGAGGGGGCGACCGGTCGCGCGGGCGATGGCGTCGGCGTAGGTGGGGTGCCGGACGGTAGCGAGGTGCAGGTTCTCCGACGCGTCGGGCTGCGTCTTCGCCCAGGTGCGGTAGGCCCGGGCCGCGAGGTCGCCGAGGGCGACGACGGCGGTGACGTCGGTCCCGACGAGCAGGGCGTCGAGCCAGCGGTGCCGGTAGGCGGCGATGGCCGGGTCCTTGGCGTGGCGGTTGCCCGCCGACTGGCCGAAGACGCTGTAGACGTAGACATTGACCATGGCATAGCTCGTCGTGACGCCGACCTTGGCGAGCAGCCCTTGCGTCCGCTGCCCGGCGGCGCCGACGAGGATGCGGCGCGTCACCGACTCGTGGGCCGCGGGGTCCTGCCCGAGCACGAGGACGCGCGCGCTGCCGTCGAGCCGGCCGCGGTGGAAGATCGGCCCCCACTCGGTGCGGAAGTCGCCGCTGGGGTACACGTCGTCGCCGGGGTACTCGGCCACGAGCGTCGCAAACGGCTCGGACGCGTACCCGGTGCACGAGCGGTGGACGGCCCCCACGGACGCCTCCCCACAGTCGGAACACGGTCGACGATCTGCCTGTGCAGGGTCTCTCGACGGTAGTCCTGATACACCGGCGCCGGTGCCGGTTTCGGCCGCGTCAGTCCCGGCCCTCGGCCGTGACCGTCAGTCCTGACCGACGGCCCTGCGCTGCAGGAGCGCCCGCTCGGCCTCGTTCTGGGCCATGTCGGCTGCGCGTGCAAACTCGGCCCGCGCCTCGTCCTCGCGACCGACACGCAGCAGCAGGTCTCCACGGACGCTCGGCAGCAGGTGGTAGTCGGCCAGCGCACCGTCCGCGACGAGCCGGTCGACGACGGCGAGCGCCGCCTCCGGACCGGAGGCGTAGGACAGCGCGACGGCGCGGTTGAGGTCGATGACCGGCGACGGACGCAGGGCCGCGAGCTGCTCGTAGAGTCCGACCATGTGGGCCCAGTCGGTGTCCTGCGGCGTTCGGGCCCGGGCATGACAGGCGGCGATGGCGGCCTGGAGCAGGTAGGGGCCGGGACCAGGGGGCGGCGAGCCGTCGACGCCCGGTGATGCGGCGAGGTCGAGGGCCCGGTCCAGGGCGGCGAGCGCATGGCGGATCAGCGCCCAGTCCCAGACGGTGCGGTCCTGGTCGAGGAGCAGCACCGGCTCGCCGTCGCGGCCTATACGGGCCCGGGTGCGCGAGGCCTGGATCTCCATGAGGGCGAGCAGCCCGTGCACCTCCGCCTCGCGCGGCGCAAGGGCGGCGAGCACCCGCCCGAGACGGATGGCTTCCTCCATGAGGTCGCCGCGCACCCAGTCGCGGCCGGACGTCGCGGCGTAGCCCTCGTTGAAGACGAGGTAGACCACCTCGAGCACCGACGCCAGCCGCGGCGCGAGGTCGGCGCCGGACGGCACCTCGACGGTGACGCCGTCCTGGCTCAGCGTCCGCTTGGCCCGCGAGATCCGCTGCCCGATCGTCGTCTCGGTCGTGAGGAAGGCCCGGGCGATCTCGCGGGTGGTCAGGCCGCCGATCATCCTCAGCGTCAACGAGATCCGAGCCTGAGCGGTGAGGGCTGGGTGGCAGGCGGCGAAGATGAGGCCGAGGACGTCGTCGTCGATGTCCTCGAGCGCGGCGTCGAAGTCGCCTTCGGCCAGCTCGGCCACCCTCAGCTCCTCCATGTGTCCCACCTGCTGCAGCTTGCGTGCGAGGTTGACGTCGCGGCGGATGCGGTCGACGGCCCGTCGACGCGCCGTCTGGGTCAGCCACGCGCCCGGCTTGTCGGGCACCCCGTCGCGCGGCCACTGCTCGAGCGCCTGGACGAAGGCGTCCTGGGCGAGGTCCTCGGCGAGGCCGACGTCGCCGACGACGCGGGCGACGATGGCCGTCACCTTGGCCGCTTCCATGCGCCACACGGCCTCGAGCGTCCGGCGCACCTCGTCGGGGTCGGTCTGGGTCGTCTCAGCCACGGCGACACTCTCGCACGTCGCACCGACCACCGGCGCTCCTCGAGCCGCCTCCTTGCGTCAGTGCTGCACCCCACGCAGCACTGACGCAGCGACCACGTGAACACTCCCCGAGACCGACACCCCTCGCGCGCTACGTCACTGCTGCACCCCACGCAGCACTGACGCAGGGAGGCGGGGTGGGGGCCGAGTCGGTCTGGTCAGCCGCGGGCGGCGTTGCGGGCGGCTTCCTCGCGCATCTGCTCCTCGCGCTCGCGCAGCTCGGCGGTGAACTCCTCGCCGAAGTCCTCCGGCGCGTAGACCTGCCGCAGCTCGAGGTGCTGGCCGGGGTCGGGGGCGCACGAGGCGGGCCACTTCTTGAGCCATTCAAGCGCCTCCTCCCGCGAGGACACCTCGATGATCGTGAACCCGGCGATGAGCTCCTTGGCCTCGGCGAACGGCCCGTCCGTGACAGCCCAGTCGCCGTCGGCCCACGTGACACGGGCGCCACGGCTCGTCGGGTGCAGGCCCTCGCCCGTGACGAAGACGCCCGCCCGCAGCATCTGGTCGTTGTAGGCCTGCATGTCGGCGAACTGCTGCACGGTCCCGGTGCCGCCCCGCTCCGAGTCGGCGTTGGCCGGGACGATGATCATGAAACGCACGGTGCTCTCCTCTGGTCGGTGCAGGTGGCCCCTGCTCTCACCCTTGCGTCGAACGAGCCGGCCCGGACTCGACACGACCCGCCGACCCTTTCCGCGGGAGGACCGTCAGCAGCCGACCTGCTCAGAGCTCGAGGCGCGCCGTGGCCGCGGACGGGACGCCCTCGCGGAACGGGATGCCGTCGCGCGCCGCGGCGGCGACGGCCTCGACGATCGGCACGAGGCCGTCCTCGTCGACGTGCCCGGTGACCTCGTCGGCGATGGCCTTGACCTCGTCGGGCGCGTTGCCCATGGCCACGCCCCAGGCCGCCCAGTGCAGCATCTCGAGGTCGTTGCGCTGGTCGCCGCAGGCGATGGTGTGGATCGGCTCGACGCCGAGGTGGCGCCGCACGAGCTCGAGGGCCGAGGCCTTGGAGACACCCTCGGGGTTGATGTCGAGCCACGCCGACCAGCCGACGGCGTACGAGACGCCGTGCAGGCCCGCCCGCTCGACCATCTCCATGAACTCCTCGGCGCTGGCCTCGGGCTGGCGCAGCGTCACACGCGTGACCGGGTGCTCGACGAGCTCCTCCCACGACACCTCCCGCGAGGCGCCCATGAGCTCGCCGTCGGGGAAGTGCCGGCTCACCTTGAACCCGACCCCGAGCTCCTCGACGGCGATGAGCGCGTCGGGCAGGGCCACGCGCATCTTCTCCAGGACCGCGCGCGGGTCGAAGGTGACGGTGTCGATGATCCGGTAGCCCAGGTCCTCGGCGGGGTCGAGCTCGAGGGTGACGGCCCCGTTCGAGCAGACGGCGTACCCGCGGGCGAGGCCGAGCTGCTCGAGCACCGGCGTCGTGGCGATGATCGAGCGCCCGGTGGACACGACGACGCGGACCTCCTCGGGCAGCGCGCGGATCGCGTCGCGGACGCGGGGCGACAGCTCGCCCATGTGGTTGAGGGTCGTCCCGTCGAGGTCGAGGGCGAGCAAGCGCTGGAGCATGGCCTCACCGTAGCGCTCGCCGCGGACGGTCCCGACCGGCCGCCCAGGGGATCCGCCGTGCCGCCGCGCAGTCGACCGGAAGCGTCCACCGCGAGGTCACCGACGCGTCACGCACCTGTCAGGCAAGGCGACCCAGTGCGTCCTCGATCCCGCGGTGCAGCGTCGGGTAGGCGTAGATCATCGACCGCAGCCGCTCGACCGGCACCTTGCCGTGGACGGCGACGGCGAGGGCGCCGAGCACCTCGCCACCCGCAGGGCCGACGACCGTGGCGCCGACGAGCACGCCCCGGTCGGCGTCGGCGACGACCTTGATGAGACCGTCGGCCTTCGCGATCCAGCCGCGC
The DNA here is from genome assembly GCA_023451855.1 of Actinomycetes bacterium. GTDB lineage: Bacteria > Actinomycetota > Actinomycetes > Actinomycetales > Dermatophilaceae > Monashia. The sequence goes on along the minus strand of JAEXXY010000429.1, from coordinate 1,245 downwards.
GTGGTCTCACCGAGCGGGGTGACCCCGACCTGGATGGTGTCGTACTCCTCGCGCGCCCGCTCCTCGGTGAGGCCGACGGCGCCGACCTCGGGGTCGGTGAAGGTGACCCGCGGCAGCGCGGCGTACTCGGCCGGCGGCCCGTCCTCGTCGAGGACGTCCCGGATCACGATGCCGGCCTGGTACATCGACACGTGGGTGAAGGCACCCTTGCCGGTGATGTCGCCGATGGCCCAGACGCCGTCGGTGACCCGGCACTCGTCGTCGACGGGGGCGACTCGGGCGTCCTCGGCGACGCCGACGTGGTGCAGCCCGACGCCCTTGACGTCGGTGCGCCGCCCGGTGGCGACGAGGATGCGGTCGGCGTCGACGTGGCTGCCGTCGGCGAGGGTGACCCGGACTCCGGCGTCACGCCGCTCGACCTTCGCGGCACCGACGCCCGTGCGCACCGTGATGCCCTCGGTCTCGAACACCTCGGCCACCTTCGCCGATGCCTCGGGCTCCTCCAGCGCGAGCAGCCGGTCGGCAGCCTCGACGACGGTGACTCTCGTGCCGAACCGGGACACGGCCTGGCCCAGCTCGCACCCGATCGCGCCCCCGCCGAGGACGACGAGCGAGGTGGGCAGCTCGGTGGCCTCGATGATCTCGTGGTTGGTCCAGTACGGGACGTCGGCGAGGCCCTCGATCGGTGGGATCGCGGGGGTGGTGCCGGTGTTGACGACGATGCCCGTGGTCGCCGCGTAGGCGGTGCCGTCGACGTCGACACGGCCGGGCCCGGTGATGACGCCGGTGCCGCGGACGAAGGTCGCACCCTTCTTGGTGAGCCGGTCGACGGCGACCTTGTCGTCCCAGTTGTCGGTGGCCTCGTCGCGGATGCGCCGGGCGACGAGCCCCCAGTCGGGCGTGACCTCACCGACGCTGCCTGCGAGGCCGGGGACGCGTCGGGCCTCGGCGAGCGCGTCGGCGGCGCGGATCATCATCTTCGAGGGGATGCACCCCCAGTACGGACACTCGCCGCCGACGAGCCGGCGGTCGACGCCGAGGACCCGCAGGCCCCGTTCGGCGAGGGTGCCGGCGACGTGCTCACCGCCGGGACCGAGCCCGATGACGATGACGTCGAAGGTGTGGTCTGCGTCGGGGCCGCTGCTCATGCCCCACCCTTACCCGCGGCAGGCCCCCGCGTCGACCCCCGCGCGGGCCGGTACGTCTCTCACGACGGCCCTCCGGACCGGGGCGCCGGCCCGGCCG
>JAEXXY010000399.1 GCA_023451855.1 Actinomycetes bacterium | reverse complement strand
GGGCCACCACACGTACTACGAGGGTGGCCCCGGCGCCTCGTCCGAGCCCGGCGGCGACGACGAGTACGACCACGGCTCCGAGGCCGCCACCGAGCGGGAGGCCCTCGCGCAGGAGGACGCGCTCGCTGCGTCCTACCTCGTCGACCTCCAGCGGCTGCAGGCCGAGTACGTCAACTACAAGAAGCGCGTCGACCGTGACCGCGAGGTCATCCGCCACACCGCGGTGGGCAGCGTCGTCGAGTCGCTGCTTCCGGTCCTCGACGACATCCACATGGCCCGCCAGGCCGGCGATCTCGCCGACGGCCCGTTCGCGGCCATCGCGGACAAGCTCGAGGCGACGCTCGGCCGTTTCGGCGTCGAGCGCCTCGGCGAGGCCGGCGAGGAGTTCGACCCCAACGTGCACGAGGCCCTCATGCACGTCGAGGCGCAGCTGCCGGAGGGTGCCACGGGCACGACGGTCGTCCAGGTGCTCCAGCCGGGCTACCGCATCGGTGACCGGCTCGTCCGCGCCGCCCGGGTGTCGGTTGCCGACCCCGCGTGAGCGCCACGCCGCGCCGACGCCCCACGCGTCGGCCGGCATCGATGATGATGTGAGGACCGCCGGGGATCCCGTGCGGCCGCAGCAGGAGAGGCAGGTGCGCCATGGCTAGCCAGGACTGGTTCGAGAAGGACTTCTACGCGACCCTCGGCGTCGCCCAGGATGCCGACGCTGCCGCGATCAAGAAGGCCTACCGCAAGCTCGCCCGCGACCTGCACCCCGACCACAACGTCGGGGACACCCGGGCCGAGGAGCGCTTCAAGGAGATCGGCGAGGCCTACGCGGTCCTGTCCGACCCCGAGCAGCGCCGCGAGTACGACGCGATCCGCGCCATGTCGCACGGGGGCGCCCGCTTCACCGCGGGCGGCCCCGGCGGCGGGGGCGCCGGGTTCGAGGACATCTTCTCCGCGTTCGGCGGAGCGGCCGGTCCCGGCGGCACCCGCGTCCGCTTCGGCGGGGGCGGGGCCGGTGCCGGTCAGCCGAACCTCGAGGACATCCTCGGGCAGATGTTCGGCGGCGGCGCCCCGGGCGGTGCCGGCGGCTTCGGCCAGCAGTACGGCGGCTACGGCGCGCCGACCGGCCCCCGGCCGGGCGCCGATGTGCAGGCCTCGACGAGCATCGGCTTCCGTGACGCCGTCGAGGGCTCCACGGTCACGCTCAGCTCACCCGACCTCGGGCGCATCAACGCGCGGATCCCCGCGGGTGTCAAGGACGGCCAGAAGATCCGCCTGCGTGGCAAGGGGCGTCAGGGTGAGGCCGGCGGTCCGGCCGGCGACCTCATCCTCACGGTGACCGTCGAGAAGCACCCGGTCTTCGGACGCGACGGCGACAACCTCACCGTCGATGTCCCCGTCACCTTCGCCGAGGCCGCACTCGGTGCCACCGTCCCGGTACCGACCCTCGACGGCGGGCAGGTCAAGGTGCGCATCGCGGCCGGCACGCCGAGCGGACGCGTGCTGCGTGTCAAGGGCCGGGGCGTCCACCGCGGCGAGCACACCGGCGACCTCCTCGCCAAGGTGCAGGTCGTCGTGCCGCAGCGGCTCACCGAGGAGGCCCGCGCCGCGATCGAGACGATGGCTGCGGCCGAGGACGGCCAGGACCCCCGGGCCGACCTCTTCCGCCGGGCCCGGGCCTGACGCCGGACGGTCCACCCGAGGGGCAGGACGAGGAAGGAGTGCTGAGGATGGCACGCAGGAGCGCACGCCCCGCCGGGCACGACGACGACGCGCCCGTCTTCGTCATCTCCGTCGCGGCCGAGCTGGCCGGGATGCACGCGCAGACCCTGCGCCAGTACGACCGCCTCGGGCTCGTGACGCCGTCGCGCACCCGGGGCGGTGGGCGTCGCTACAGCACGCGCGACGTCGAGCTGCTCCGCGAGGTGCAGCGCCTCTCGCACGAGGGCGTGTCGCTCGTCGGCATCCAGCGCATCCTCGACCTCGAGAACCACGTGACGGCGCTGCAGTCCAGGGTCGAGGAGCTCGCGGCCGAGCTCGAGCGCACCCAGGCCGCCCTGCACGCGAGCACGCGGTTCTTCGCGGTCGGCCCGCGCGGCGAGGCGGTCCCGATGCGTCCCGGGCAGCGCCCGCCGCGCACGGCCGCCTCGCAGGCGCTCGTCGTCTGGCGCCCTCAGCACTGACGCGGCGACGCCGTCGACGCATCCGCACCCGTTTGGCAAGCCCGGGGTGAGGTGCGAGGATGGCCGGGCCTCCAGCCACGCGGGCACTGGCTGCGCCATGCCCAGGTAGAGGATTCCCCTTGACCGTCCCGCTCGACTCGACGACGCCCTACGGCGGTCCCGACCCTGCCGGAACCACCAAGACGTGGGAGCAGACGCCGAGGCTCGTCCTGCCCGACACCGACCTCGGACGGCTGTTCGCCACCGTCGACTGGGACGCCACCGGCCTCGGCCCCGTGGCCACCTGGCCGGCCGAGCTCGTCAGCGTCGTCAACGCGGCGCTCTGGCAGCGGTTCCCCATCCTCGTGTGCTGGGGCCCCGAGCTGCTCATGCTCTACAACGACGCCTACCGGGTCCTGCTCGGCGAGGAGAAGCACCCGGCGGCCCTCGGCCTGCCCGTGCGCGACGTGTGGCCCGAGGTGTGGGACGTCCTCGAGCCGCGGTTCACCGAGGTGACGACAACGCGCGAGCCGTCGTGGGACGAGGACCAGCTGCTCGTCGTCGACCGCAACGGCTTCCTCGAGGAGGCCTACTTCACGTGGTCCTACAGCGTCGTCAGCGGCTCCGAGGGTGAGGTCGCCGGCATCCTCGACATCTCGACCGAGACGACGAGCAAGGTGCTGGCCGAGCGGCGAGCCTCGATCGTGTCCCGCCTCGGCGCGGCCCTCGGTGGGGCCGCCACGGCCGAGGACGTCGAGCGCCTGGCGCTCGGGATCATGCGCGAGAACGTCAACGACCACGCGTCGGTCGACCTCGTCTGGGGCCTCCCCGGCGCGGTCCAGGGGGATGCGGGCGAGGGCGCAACCGCGCTCGACGCCGCCGCCGCGGTCGACGCGGTCGACGTGCCGAGCGCTCCCGGCGGCCATGTGCACGTCGTTCCGGTCGTCGAGCCCGGCCGCGACGAGGCGAGCGCGTCGCTCGTCGTCACCGCCAACCTGCGACGCCCGTGGGACGAGCAGCTGCAGGCCTACGTCGAGCTGTGCGCGTCGCACGTCGCCTCCGCCCTCGCCGGGGTGCGCCGCCTCGGCGACGAGCGGCAACGGGCCGAGGCCCTCGCCGAGCTCGACGCCGCCAAGAGCGCCTTCTTCACCAACATCAGCCACGAGCTGCGCACCCCGTTGACGCTCATCGCCGGTCCCGTCGAGGACACGCTCGACGAGCCGGACCTCGACCCGGCCGTGCGGCGCCACCTCGAGCTCGTCGGACGCAACGCCGAGCGGCTGCGGGTCCTCGTCGACCAGCTGCTCGACCTCACCCGCATCGACGCCGGACGCGTCGAGCCGCACGTCGTCGAGACCGACGTCGCCGAGCTCGTGCGCGGCCTCGCAGCGAGCTTCCGTCCCGCCGTGCAGCGCGTCGGGCTCACCTTCGCCACGGACGTGCCCGATCTCGGCCGTCCCGCCTGGGTCGACCGCGACATGGTCGAGCGCATCGTGCTCAACCTGCTGTCCAACGCCCTGAAGTACACGCCCTCGGGCGGCGTCGAGGTGGCCCTCCACGCCGAGGACGACGGCTTCGAGGTGCTCGTCACCGACTCCGGGATGGGCATCCCGGCGGCTGACCTCTCGACGGTGTTCGAGCGGTTCCGCCAGCTGCCGCGCACCGACGGCGCGCGCTCCCGGGAGGGTGCGGGCATCGGCCTGTTCCTCGTGCGCCAGCTCGCCGAGCTGCAGGGCGGCCGCGCCTGGGTCGACTCGGTCGAGGGCATGGGCAGCACGTTCGGCGTCCGCCTCCCGTGGGGCCGGCCGCCGGAGGGCGTCGAGCCGGCGAGCCCGTCGATCACGCCGCGCGCCGTCGAGTCCTTCCTCGTCGAGGCCCAGGGCTGGGACGCCGGAGCGGACGCCCCCCTCGACGACGCCATCGTGGCGGCTCTGCCGGCCGAGCCCGGCATCGCGACGGCGACCGGCACCGAGGTGCAGACCGACGAGCGTCCGCTGCTGCTGCTCGCCGAGGACAACGCCGACATGCGGGCCTACCTCACCAAGGCCCTCGCCGACCGGTACGAGGTGGTCACCACCCGCGACGGCGTCGAGGCCCTGACCGCGGCGCGGTCACGCCGGCCCGACCTCGTCCTCGCCGACGTCATGATGCCGCGGCTCGACGGCCTGGGCCTGCTGCAGGCGCTGCGCGACGACGACGCGCTCGCCGACCTTCCCGTGGTCATGCTGACCGCGCGGGCCGGCGACGAGGCGAGCGTCACCGGCCTCGTCCGCGGCGCCGACGACTATGTCGCCAAGCCCTTCGAGATGCGTCACCTGCGGGCTCGCTTGTCCGCCAACCTCGCCCGTGCCCGAGAGCGTGCCCGTGACGCGGCGTGGCGCCGCGCGGTCGTCGCCTCGCTGCACGAGCCGCTCGCCGTGTTCGATCCCGAGGGACGGGTGGTCTCGCTCAACGAGGCCTTCACCCGCACCTACGGCTGGAGCCTCGACGACGGTCCCATCGAGCTGCCGTACCCGTGGGACGTCGAGAGCCCGACCGCGACCGCCGAACGCGTCGGGCGCATCCTGGGTTCGGACGGTACGGTCGAGGAGTCGTTCCCGATCGCCCGTCGCGACGGCAGCCGCGCCCGGGTGTCGGTGACGTCGTCGGTCATCCCGGCGAGCGGCATGCACCCGACCCTCGTCGTCAACGTCGTGCGCGACACGACGTTGCAGCACGAGGCCGAGCAGCGCCGCGCCCGTGCCGCCGCCCTCGTCTCCGAGCTGCGCTCGGGCGAGGACCTCGAGACCGTCGTGTCCGCGGCCGTCACCGGCTTCAGCGTCCTCTTCGACGGCATCGCCACCGTCCAGCTGCCGGGGAGCACGAACGGGGAGCGTCTCTACTTCAAGCCGCAGGGCCCGACACTGGCCGCCGACCTGCACCCGCTGACCCGCGCCATCCTCACGACCGGCGAGCTGCCGGGCGGTCAGGACGCCCGGGCCGAGGTCGCCCCCGGCATCCTCTTCGAGCCGGCCGGGCCGGACTCGCCGGTGCGCGTGTGGGTGCGCCTGCGGGCGCCGCGGGCCGTCTCGGCGGACGAACGGATCGCCGGTGACCTCGTCGCCCAGATCTTCGCCCACGCGGTCGACCGGGTCGTGGCGCGGCAGGACCGCGAGACCAAGGAGGCCCAGCTGCGCCAGGCCATCGAGAGTCACCGCCTCATCGGCCACGCCGTCGGCGTGCTCATCGAGCGGCACCGGATCACCGCGGTGCAGGGCTTCGAGATGCTGCGCCAGGCCTCGCTCAACCGCAACATCAAGCTGCGCGAGCTGGCCCAGCGCGTCGTCGAGACGGGCCTCGACCCCATCGAGGCCTGACGCCCGGCGCCGGCCCTCCGTACACTCGCGCCGTGGAGCACGTGGATCCCGACGCGACCGACCCGGCCGATGCCTCCGGCGAGCACGACGAGCCCGACGCGCTCGAGCACCTCGTCGTGCTGCCGGAGCGCGACCTCGCCGAGGAGGTCGCCGAGCAGCTCGCCGCCGAGGGGCTGACGCACGTGCGCGTCGTGCGCGAGGCGCTGGCCGGCGAGGACGACTCCGAGGACCACGAGTGGGCGGTGCACGTGCGCACCCCCGACGACGGGGCCTGGGTCGAGCGGCTCACCGCGATCGCGCAGGCCCACGACGGCTGGTACGACCCCGACCCGGACGCCTGAGGCCGGGCGCCTGAGCGGGGGCCCGCGGTCCACGCCCCGAGCGTAGGGTCGGAGGCGGCACCGGAGCCGCGAGCATCTTCCGGGCGGTCCACGCACGCACGAACTTGAGCGGAATACACTCAACTGTGTCGCAGTTGCCCCCAGTGAACCGACCGTATCGTCCCCGCACGCCTCAGGAGAACGCATGGACCTGCAGCTGACCAACAAGGCTCAGGAGGCCTTCGCCCAGGCCGCGACCACCGCGACCGGCAAGCACCACCCGAACGTCGAGCCGGCACACCTGCTGCTCGCGTTGGCAGCCCAGTCCGGCACCACGACCCCCGCGCTGCTCACCGCCGGGGGCTCGTCGGTGGCCGCCGCCACCGCCGCCGCCGAGAAGGCCATGGCGGCCATGCCGCAGGTCACCGGCGGCACGCAGCAGCCGCAGCTCTCGCCGACGGCGGCGCGCGTCATCTCGCAGGCCCAGCAGTACATGACCGCGATGGGCGACACCTACGTGTCCACCGACCACCTGCTGCTCGCCCTCGCCCGCACCGGCCAGTTCGGCCTCGACGCTGACGCCATCGAGAAGGCCATCCCCGAGCTGCGCGGCGGGCGGCCGGTCACCTCGGACAACCCCGAGGGCACCTTCGAGGCCCTTGCCAAGTACGGCACCGACCTCACGGCCCGGGCCCGTGAGGGCAAGCTCGACCCGGTCATCGGGCGCGACGCCGAGATTCGCCGCGTCGTGCAGGTGCTCTCCCGCCGCACCAAGAACAACCCCGTCCTCATCGGCGAGCCCGGTGTCGGCAAGACCGCCGTCGTCGAGGGTCTGGCCCAGCGCATCGTCGAGGGCGACGTGCCCGAGAGCCTGCGCGACAAGACGCTCTACAGCCTCGACCTCGGCTCGATGCTCGCCGGCGCGAAGTACCGCGGCGAGTTCGAGGAGCGGCTCAAGGCCGTCCTCGAGGAGATCCAGGGCAGCGACGGCCAGATCGTCACGTTCATCGACGAGATCCACACCGTCGTCGGCGCCGGTGCCGGTGGCGAGGGCGCCATGGACGCCGGCAACATGCTCAAGCCGATGCTGGCCCGCGGCGAGCTGCGCCTCGTCGGGGCGACGACCCTCGACGAGTACCGCCAGCACATCGAGAAGGACGCCGCGCTCGAGCGACGCTTCCAGCAGGTCTTCGTCGGCGAGCCGTCGGTCGAGGACACCATCGCGATCCTCCGCGGCCTCAAGGAGCGCTACGAGGCGCACCACAAGGTGACGATCGCCGACTCCGCGCTCGTCGCGGCCGCGTCGCTGTCCGACCGCTACATCAGCGGCCGCCAGCTGCCCGACAAGGCCATCGACCTCATCGACGAGGCCGCCTCGCGGCTGCGCATGGAGATCGACAGCAGCCCGGTCGAGATCGACGAGCTGCGCCGTGCCGTCGACCGCCTCAAGATGGAGGAGTTCGCCCTCGAGCAGGAGACCGACGCCGCATCGCGCGACCGCCTCGAGCGGCTGCGGCAGGACCTCGCCGACCGCACCGAGGAGCTCGCCGCGCTCAACGCCCGGTGGGAGGCCGAGAAGTCCGGCCTCAACGCCGTCGGAGACCTCAAGGCCCGCGTCGAGGACCTGCGCACCCAGGCCGACCGGCTCCAGCGCGAGGGCGACCTCGGCGCGGCGTCGAAGATCCTCTACGGCGACATCCCCACGCTCGAGAAGCAGCTCGCCGAGGCGCAGGAGCGCGAGGCCACTGCCACGGCGTCCGACGAGGCGCCGATGGTCAAGGAGGAGGTCGGCGCCGACGACATCGCCGACGTCATCTCGGCGTGGACCGGCATCCCCGCCGGCCGCCTCCTCGAGGGCGAGTCGGAGAAGCTCCTGCACATGGAGCAGCACCTCGGCGCGCGCCTCATCGGCCAGACGGAGGCCGTGCGTGCGGTGTCCGACGCCGTCCGCCGCACCCGCGCGGGCGTGTCCGACCCCGACCGGCCCACCGGCAGCTTCCTCTTCCTCGGCCCCACCGGCGTCGGCAAGACCGAGCTGGCCAAGAGCCTGGCCGACTTCCTCTTCGACGACGAGCGCGCCATGGTGCGCATCGACATGTCGGAGTACTCCGAGCGGCACGCGGTGGCCCGCCTCATCGGTGCCCCGCCCGGTTACGTCGGCTACGAGGAGGGCGGCCAGCTCACCGAGGCCGTGCGGCGCCGGCCGTACTCCGTCGTGCTCCTGGACGAGGTCGAGAAGGCTCACCCGGAGACCTTCGACATCCTGCTCCAGGTGCTCGACGACGGCCGCCTCACCGACGGCCAGGGGCGCACCGTCGACTTCCGCAACGTCATCCTCGTGCTGACGAGCAACCTCGGCTCGCAGTACCTCGTCGACCCGCTGCTCTCCCCGGAGCAGAAGCGCGAGGAGGTCCTCGCGGTCGTGCGCACCGCGTTCAAGCCCGAGTTCCTCAACCGGCTCGACGAGGTCGTCGTCTTCGACGCCCTGAGCCAGGACGACCTCGCCCACATCGTCGACCTGCAGGTGCGGGCCCTCGCGGCACGCCTCGGCGAGCGCCGCATCTCCCTCGAGGTCACCGACGCCGCGCGCCGCTGGCTCGCCGAGCGCGGCTACGACCCGGCCTACGGCGCGCGGCCGCTGCGGCGGCTCGTCCAGCGCGAGATCGGCGACCGGCTGGCGCGCAGCATCCTCGCCGGCGAGGTGCACGACGGCCAGACCGTGACCGTCGACCTCGACGCCTCCGGCGACCAGCTCGTGCTGTCCTGACACGTCGCCGACGCCCCACCGACGGGCCCGTCGACGCCACTGCGCGTCGGCGGGCCCAGCCGCGTCAGCTCGTGACGTCCTTGCCGGAGAACCGGGCCCAGGCGAGGAGCCAGAAGACGACGGCGTAGCCGAGGTCGACCCAGAGGCCGCGGGCGACGTTGTCCCAGAAGGGCGGGTCGCGCAGCAGGTCGCCGAACGCGCCCCACTGGTCGACGAGCAGCCATGGGTGCAGCCACGAGATCTGCGGCACCGAGTCGGCGATCCACGACAGGATCGTGAAGATCATGAGCGCGACCGTGGCGGCGAGCGGCTGCTCGGTGAGGGTCGAGATGAACAGGCCCACCGCGCCGAGCGCCGCGAGCCCCGCCGCGACGTAGAGGGCTACGAGGACGACGCGCCAGAGCGCCTCGCCGAACCCGATCTGGGTGCCCGACAGGGTCGTCATCGGCCCGGTGCCGAAGAGGGCGATCCCGACGAGCGCGCCGGCCACCGTGACGACGGCGACGCCCCAGAGCGCGCCGACGACGAGCGAGGCGTACTTGACGGCGAGGAGCCGGGTGCGCCCGACCGGCACGGTGAGCAGGTAGCGCAGCGTGCCGAGGTTGGCCTCGCCGGCCACCGAGTCGCCGGCCAGCATGGCGATGGCGAGCGGCAGGAACAGCCCCATCTCGACGCCGAGCGCCGCGAGCGGCACGAAGAGCCCGTTCGAGGTGATCGAGGACAGGAAGTCCGGGCCTCGGCCGGCCCGCGGCGTGGAGATCCGCACGGCCACGGCCATGAGCACCGGGACGGCGGCCAGGACGAGCAGGCCCATCTGGTTGCGGCGCCGGCCGCCGATGAGCCCCAGCTCGGACCAGAGCAGCCGCGTCGACAGCAGGGTCGACACCGAGGCCGAGCGCCGGGCCGGTGGTGGCGCGGTTGGCGACCCCGCCGGGGAGACGGACTCAGCCACTGACATCGAAACCCTCCCCGGTCAGCGCGACGAAGAGGTCCTCGAGGCTCGGGCTCGTCACGGTGAACTCCTTGACGCCGACGCCCCCCTGCACGAGGGCGGCGACGATCTTCTCCGGTGCGACGCCGTCGGGCAGGCCCCGGACACCACCGGCGGCGGGCTCGACGGACCGCACGCCGAGCTCGGCCATGATCCGCGCGGCCTCCTCCGGCTGGTCGGTGACGACGCGCGCCACCGGGGCCGCACCGCCTCGGACCTGGGAGGTCGAGCCCTGGGCGACGAGCCGGCCCTCGCTCATGACGCCGAGGTGCGTGCACATCTGCTCCACCTCCGAGAGCAGGTGGCTCGACACGAAGACGGTCGTGCCGTCGGAGGCGAGGGAGGACACGAGGTGTCGCACCTCCCGGGTGCCCTGCGGGTCGAGGCCGTTGGTCGGCTCGTCGAGCACGAGCAGCTCGCGCGGCACGAGCAGGGCCGCGGCGATGGCGAGACGCTGGCGCATGCCGAGGGAGTAGGCGCGGTAGCGCTTGTCAGCCGCCGCGAGCAGCCCCACCCGGTCGAGCGCCGCGTCGACGCGCGAGCGCGTGGTCCGCGGGTCGGCCGTGAGGTCCGCGGCGTCGAGCCGGCGCAGGTTGGCCCGCCCGGACAGGTACGGGTGGAACGCCGGACCCTCGACGAGCGCACCGACACGTGGCAGCACGAGCTGCGCCGATCCCGGAACCGGCTGTCCCAGCAGGCTGCTCGTCCCGGAGCTCGGACGGATGAGCCCGAGCAGCATCCGGATCGTCGTCGTCTTGCCGGAGCCGTTGGGTCCGAGGAACCCGTACACCGAGCCGCGCGGCACCTCGACGTCGATGCCGTCGACGGCCGCCCTGCCCTTGAACCGCTTGGTCAGCCCCCGGCTCGCGATCGCGAGGTCGCGGTCGTGAGCCGGGTCCGCCGTCGCCGGGGCCTCGGTCACTTCGCCGCCAGGGCGGCGAACAGGGTGTCGGGCCCGACGGCGCCGATGGCCACGCGCCCGTCGTCGGTGACGACGGCCGAGAACAGCGTGCCCTCGAGGACGTGGCCCGAGCCCCACGTGCCGGACACGGACGGCAGCGCCTTGAGGACCGTCTCGAGCTGCTTCGCGGTGCTCGACGCGGCACCGGAGCCCGAGCCCGAGCCGGAGCCGGCCGGCATCGTCGCGACGACGACGGTGCTCCACCCGGAGCCGACGACCCGCGTCGCACCGGCGGCCTTCGCCGCGGCGGCCATCTGCTCCTTGGACGGGGCGGGGTTGGTGCCGGAGGCGCCCTTGGGGGCGAGCGCGTCGGACTGCGTCACCGTCGTGCCTGCGGGCGGGGTGAAGGTGAACTGCCGGGCCTCGGGCCTCGAGAAGTCGACGGCCGTGAAGCCGACCTCGAAGGCGGGGTTGGACAGCTTCGTCGAGTAGACCTGAACCCGCAGCGGCACGTGCTTCTCCGCGTCGATGGCGATGCGCACCGACGCGATGCGGGTGGCCTTGTCCTTCGGGGTGAGCACGAGCTCGTAGGCCGAGCGCCCTGCCACCGACGCCGTGCCCGAGGTCGTGACCGTCGTGTCCTTGCCCATGACGGCGAGGGCCGTGGCCGCCGCCTCGTCCGGGGTCCTGGGGACGCCCGCCGACAGGCTGGCGCTCGGGTGGGGCAGGGCGGCCTTGGCATCGCCCGAGCCGAGGGTGTGGTGGACAGCCGTCTTGTCGGCGCTCGACCACAGCCAGAGGTCGGTGCCGTTGCGGATGACGTCGGACTCGCCGCTCGTGCCGACGAGGGCGAGGCGCTGACGCGTCGGGCCGTCGACCCAGATGCGCCACGTGTGGGTGCCCGAGACGAGCGAGGCGAGCGAGCTGCCGGCCGCACCGCCGGCGCCCGCCGCACCGGCGCCGCCACCTGCCGGACCGCCTCCTGTGAGGCCGGGCAGCGACGGGAGGCCGAGGTCGGAGGTCTGCACCACGGTGCCGGACAGGCTCGACACGTCGGCGGAGCGCACGTCCGCGAGCAGCTGCATCGCCGTGCGCGGCGGCAGCCCGGCGTCGGCGGTAGCCGTCTGGTTGATCGTCAGGGCCGCGACGCCGATGACGCCGACGGCGGCCACTGGCAGGCCCCAGCGCGCGGCGGGGTGTTCGGTGAAGATGCTCATGGAGCCATCGTGCGACGGGCGGGCTGAGAACCGGCTGAGAAGCCTTCCGGCGCGGGGCCGCCCGCTCGAGCCACTCAGGGGTGCGGGACCCGCCCGGCGTGGCAGGGTGGCCGTGTGCGAGTGCTGCTGGTGGAGGACGAGGCGCGGATGGCGTCGGCGCTCGTGCGCGGGCTGGGCGCGGAGGGGTTCGTCGTCGACCACGTCGCCGACGGCGTCGCCGGGCTCGACGCGGCCCGGTTCGGCGGCTACGACGTCGTCCTCCTCGACATCATGCTTCCCCGGATGTCGGGCTACACCATCGTGCGCACCCTGCGCGAGGAGGAGAACTGGGTGCCCGTCCTGCTCCTCACCGCCAAGGACGGCGAGTACGACGAGGCGGACGGCCTCGACTACGGCGCCGACGACTACCTGACCAAGCCCTTCTCCTTCGTCGTCCTCGTGGCGCGGCTGCGCGCCCTGCTGCGCCGCGACCCCGCCCCGCGACCGGTGGTGCTGCGCCGCGCGGGGGTGACCCTCGACCCCGCCACCCGGCGCGTCGAGGTCGAGGGCGCCGAGGTGGCCCTCGCGCCGCGCGAGTTCCTCCTGCTCGAGCACCTGATGCGCGCCGATGCCGCCGTCGTGCCCAAGGAGGAGCTGCTCGACCGGGTCTGGGGCGGGCTCGAGGACCCGAACGTCGTCGAGGTCTATGTCGGCTACCTGCGGCGCAAGCTCGGCCGGGCGCGCATCGAGACCGTCCGTGGCGTCGGGTACCGGATGGCGCGGTGAGCAGGGACCGCCCCGCCGCCGCCGAGCCGCACCGGCCGCACCGGCCGCACCGGCCGCGGCGACTCAGCGGC
>JAEXXY010000368.1 GCA_023451855.1 Actinomycetes bacterium | reverse complement strand
GGCCGCAACCGGAGCCCAGCCTCGGGCGCCTCGAGGACGGGCGGCTCGAACCACGGTGCGGCCGGGGTCGTGGCGTCGTCGGGGCCGATGCTCGCGGTCCACGTGTCGAGCGCGGCGGCCTCGCGGGTCGGGTCGGGGTGGCTGTCGGGGAGCATGCCGTGCGGCGTGAACCCGGTGGCCCACGCGACGCGTCGCGAGCCCCAGTTGCCGCGCACGGCCCGCCAGTGCACGCGGGTCAGGGGCTGCCCCCACCCGCCCTCGGAGAAGGCGTGGGCGAGCACGAGGCGGACCGCGCGGGCCATGACCCCGTGGCCGCGCGCGTCGGGGTGCAGGCCGAAGCCGAGCTCGCCGACGGCCGGGCGCACCATCGGCCGCAGGTCGATGCTGCCGCCGAAACGGGGGCGACCGTCCGGGTCGTCCGGGTCGACCCAGTCGATGGCCCACGTGCGGGTGCCGTCGGGCGTGCGCCACGCGGCCCGGTTGCCCTCGATCCAGCCGAGGGCGTCGTCACGGCCGTACGGGCGGGGGACGGTCGTCCACCGCTGGCTGTCCGCGTCGGCCGACTGCTCGACCACGGCGTCGGCGTCGGCCTCCGTGTGCACTCTCAGCGTCACGACGCCGTCGGTGAGGGTCGGTGCCGACGCGGAGTTCGAGGCGGAGTCCGACACGGAGTCCGACACGGAGTCCGACACGGAGGCTGCGGTGGGCGGTGGCTGCGCGGGGGTCACGCGGCCCACCCTGCCAGCCCGCGGGGGCACGAGCCACGCAGTTACGGGCGGTCACCCGCCGGTCGCGCCGGGTATCCCTGCAACCACGTGCGCCACCACGTGCGCCACCACGTGCGCCACCACGTGCTCCACCACGTGTTCCACCACGTGCGCCCGGACGCGGGAAGACCGGGAGCCGAATCGCCGGCTCCCGGTCCAAAAGGCCCGCTTCCCCTCCACAGGCTGCGTTCCGGGGCCTACCGTACCCACAGGGGTACCGGGACAAACGCGCGTTGCGTGGTCGTTTGTCCATCGCAACTCGGGGGAGTCGCGAGCCTCCTGGTGGAGCGTCGTGCCGGTCGAGGGGGGAGCTGCGATGCAGGGGTCGCTGTGGGTCCGGACGTGCCTGCCCGAAGGAGGCGCCCGAGGTCCGTGGCGCCCGCTCCCGACTTGCCGGGGCGGGGCACGGAGCTGCCCCCAGACTGCCGCTCCGTGTCCGCCCCGCCCCCTGTGCGCGTCACCCTACGAACAGGTTCGGAATCCGAAGGTCGCCGTTGCGCGGCCGAAGTCGTCGTGCAACGGCGGCCCCACGACCGCCCGATATGTGCCTGCCATCCCGGGTAGGACGTGAGCGATGCAGCTCATCGACGAGATCCAGTGGGTGCTGCGGAACGCGCGGCTCAACGCGGCGGACCCAGCCGTGCGCAGCGCTGCCGGCTTCGCGCAGGGCAACGGCGTCGCCACCGCCGTGCACCGGGCACAGGTCGGACGCTGGGAGCGCGGCCACGTGGTCGTGACGCGTCAGCTCGTGCGGCGCTACGAGCAGGTGCTCGGCCTCGACGAGGGCACGCTGCTCACGGCGGTCGACCTGTTCGGCCGGGCCCACAGCCCGGTCCGGTCGGTCGCCGTCCTCTCGCGCTCCGAGGAGCCCGACACCGACCGCGCCCTGCTGCTGCTCGAGCGGGCCCTGTCCGAGGACCGGATGACGGGCCTGGACTGGGACGAGCTCACCGACGCCCTCGGCCGGATCGGGCGGCCGCTCGTGCGCGCCCGCGACTGGGAGGGACTGCTGCGCCGGCTGCTCGAGGAGACGAGCCTCGGCCTCGGGATCGGCTACGCCCAGCGGTCCGAGGCGCTGGCGCGGCTCGTCGGGCACGCGCGCAGCGGGCCGGTCGTGGCCGCCATGGCCGCGGAGGTGACGGCACGCCCGGACGCGCAGTTCTACAACGACCCGCTCGCCATGCTGCACCACACCGACCACCCGGAGGCGGTGTCGGTCGTCCTCGACCAGCTGCGCCGGCCGATGAACCCGAGCGTGCTGCGGGCCTGCCTCATCGTCATGACGACCCTCGTGAAGGGCCAGCGGCTCGATGCCGACGTCCGGCTCGAGGCCGCCCGCCTCGGGGTGCAGCACCTGCGCGACCCCGACCTGCCCTACCGCGTGCACCGGGGCGCCGCGAACCTCGTGCGCGCGCTCGGCATCGCCACCCCCCGCCTCGCGACGGTGCTCACCGCCGAGGACCGGCGGGTGGCCGCCTCGATCGTCCGCGACGGCCGGGCCATCAGCGCCGAGGCGTTCCGCACGTCCATCAAGCGCATCCGTGCCGAGCTCGAGGACGTCGGGGGGCACGAGTCGATGGAGGAACCGGTGCTCGCGCACCTGCTCGAGACAGCGCTCGGGTCCACCGACGAGGGGGAGCGGGGCTCGGCGCTCGGCATCCTCATGGTGTCGCCGCAGGCCCGCGTCGTCGGGCGCGTGCAGGCCCGGGCGCTGGCCGACGCCCTCGGGCAGAAGGACGTCGTCGCCGCCCACGAGAGCCTGACCATCCTGTCGTGGCTCGGGCAGCCGGAGGACCTCGACCTGTTCGAACGGGTCAGCCTCGGCAGCGGCACCCCGACCGACGTCGCGACGACCGCCGGCTACGTGCTCGGCAACACCCCGGAGCCGCGCTCGCCCCGGCGCGAAGCCCGGGACCGCGCCGTCGCGCTGCGCGCTGCCGAGGTGATGGCGACGGGCTCGGGGCATGACGACGGGGACCTCGTCCGCAGCCTCGTGTACGCCCTCGGCATGCGTGGGCGCCACGACCTGATCCGGGCGCTTGCCGACACCCTGCCCGTCGAGCCGGCCGCGCTCGAGGCGGCGGCGCTCGTCCCGCCCGCGCTCGACCCGGCGACGCGTCCGGGCCCCGACGGCGTGGCGCGCGGCATCCTCGCCTACTGGCTGGCCC
>JAEXXY010000345.1 GCA_023451855.1 Actinomycetes bacterium | reverse complement strand
GGCCCACTCACGGCCGAGGCGTTCACCGACGAGGGCCTCCTCGGTCGCGAGCGCGCGACGGCGCGCACCGGGTGGCGACGCCGGGTCGCGACGCTGACCGGAGGTCGGGTCGCACCGGGCCCGGGAGCGGCCGAACGACGCCACGACGCGCTCGAGGCCCGGGTCCGCGCCCCGATCGAGGGCACCCGGCGCATCGTCGTCATGAGCCGCAAGGGCGGCGTCGGCAAGACGACCGTCACCGTCGGGCTGGGGGCGACCTTCGCCCGGGGCCGCGGCGACCGGGTCGTGGCCGTCGACGCCAACCCCGACGCCGGCAACCTCGCGCGGCGCATCGCCGGCGACTGTCCCCGCACCATCACCGACCTGCTGTCCGACGCCGACGCCATCGACACGTTCGGGGCGATGCGCCGCTACACGTCGCAGTGCGACGAGTCACGGCTCGAGGTCCTCGCCTCCGACGACGACGCGAGCATCAGCCAGGCCCTCGACCGCCCGGCCTACCGGCGCGTCGTGTCCCTCCTCGACGTGTACTACAACCTCGTCCTGCTCGACACCGGTACCGGCATCCTCGACAGCGCCAACCAGGGGCTCATCGCCGAGGCCGACCAGCTCGTCCTCGTGCTGCGCCCGGCGCTCGACGGGGCCCGCGCCGGCGCCCAGACCCTCGACTGGCTCGACGCGCACGGCTTCGGCGACCTCGTGTCCTCGGCGGTCGTCGTCGTCAACGCCGTCACCCACCCCGGCGAGCCGGCCGTCATGGCGATCACCGAGCACTTCTCCCGTCGCTGCGCCCACGTCTCCCACATCCCATGGGACCCGGCCCTCGAGACCGGCGGGCGCACGCGGCTCTCCCACCTGGCGCCGGCGACGCGGGAGGCGTTCGTCGACGCCGCCGCCGCCGTGGCCGACCGCTTCAGCGTCGCCGTCCCCTGACCCCCGGCCGGACCGCGCTCCCCCGGCCGGGACGCACGACGGCCCCCGACCTACAGGTCGGGGGCCGTCGGAGCCTGGAGCGAGGATCCCTCGCCGGACGGCGTCAGCTGACGCCGTCGCAACCCTGGATGGCGTCGCGCAGAGCCGCAGCCTCGTCGGGGGTCATCTCGACCACGAGCCGGCCGCCGCCCTCGAGGGGCATTCGCAGCACGATGCCGCGACCCTCCTTGACGACCTCCAGCGGTCCGTCTCCGGTCCTCGGCTTCATTGCTGCCATGGTTCCCCTTCCCTAGGAATCCTCGCGCTTTGGTCCCATTATTCCGTGTCTCGATTCCGAGACCTAATCCGGGACGTGACGAACCGCACGTGGGGGCGTCGGACCTACCGTCGGGAGCCCCGATGGGACAGAGTGACGCCCATGACCGCACCCCGTGACGACCTGACCCCCGACGCCGCACCGGCCGCCGCGGAGGCGTCCGTCACCGACGCCCCCGGCCCGCTCGTCGTCGAGGTGGACGGCGGCGTCGCGTGGGTGCGCCTGTCGCGCCCCGACGCCATGAACGCCCTCGACGAGGCGCTCAAGGACGCGCTCGTCGCGGCCCTCGAGTCGCTCGCCGCCGACGAGGCGGTCCGGTGCGTCGTGCTCACCGGTACCGGCCGGGCCTTCTGCGTCGGTCAGGACCTCAAGGAGCACGTGCGCAGCCTCGCCGACGAGAGCGCCACACTCGCCACGACGGTGACCCGCCACTACAACCGGATCGTCACCGCGCTCGCGACGATGAACAAGCCGGTCGTCGCCGCGCTCAACGGGGTCGCCGCCGGGGCCGGTCTCAGCTTCGCCCTCGCCTGCGACGTGCGGGTCGCCGCCGACACCGCCGGCCTCAACACCTCCTTCGCCGGCATCGCGCTCTCGTGCGACTCGGGAGCCTCGTGGTCGCTGCCACGGCTCGTCGGCACGGCCCGCGCCAAGGACCTGCTGATGTTCCCGCGCACCGTGGGGCCGCAGGAGGCGCTCGAGCTGGGACTGGTGAACCGCGTCGTGCCGGCTGCCGAGCTCGAGGCCACCGTCCGCGAGCTGGCGACGACGCTCGCCGCCGGCCCGACGCTGGCCTACGGCTCGATCCGCCGGGCCGTGGCCTTCAGCGCCGCCGCACCGCTGGCCGACGCCCTGGCCAACGAGGCCGAGCTGATGGCCTACACGGGCCACAGCGCCGACCACCGGGCAGCCGTCGACGCGTTCCTGGCCAAGGAGAAGCCCGTCTACACCGGCCGCTGAGCCAGCCGCCCCCGCCGGGGCGGGGGCGGGTCACGGCGGGTAGTCGCCGTTCGGCGACGGCACGTACCGCCACAGGATGTCGACCCAGAACCACTGGCCGACGACGAAGAGGACGAGCAGCGGTCCGGCGCGCAGCAGCAGCCGGGTCCACGTGGTGCCGCGCCGGTCCTGCCACCCGGCGCCGATGAGGACCGGGAGCAGCGGGAAGAGCGGCACGAGGTAGCGGACGATGCTCGTGAACGGGTCGAGGACGGCCGCGAGGTAGGCCGGGTAGGCCAGCGACCACGTGCGCAGCTCGGCGCCCAGCGCGCGGGCCCACGGGCCGGCGACGAGCGCGACGATCGCGATCGGCACGACCCAGAGCAGGACCGGGCCCCACGTGTCGCCGAAGACGTACCGACCCATGCCCAGCCACGGCGTGAACGGCTCGACGGTGCCCGAGCCACGCCACGACCCCATGGTGCGGGTGTACGCGTCGCGCTCCCCGGTGCCCCACCAGGCGATCGCCGGCCAGAGGAAGCCGGCGACGCCGCACGCCACGAGGGAGGTGAGCCCGGCGACGTACTCGCCGCGGGTCACCGGCCGCACGCCGCGGGCGCGCCAGCGCAGCCAGAGCGCCACGAGCGTCACGACGCCGAGCGGCACCGCGACCGGACGCGTCAGGCCGAGCAGGATCGCCACCCCGGCGGCGACGAGCCAGCGTTCGCGGGCCAGGGCGTAGAGGTAGGCGACGAGCAGCAGCATCGCCGGCGCCTCGGTGTAGGCCAGCTGCAGGGTGACCGACGCCGGGAAGCTCGCCCACAGGAGGACGACGACGAGGGCCGCCCGGTCGCCGATGCGGTCGCGCAGCAGCAGGCCCATGAGCACCGCGGCGCCGAACCCGCACAGCAGCGCGATCGTCGAGCCCGCCGCGGGGAACGACAGGCCCGTGGCCATGAGGGCCCGCGACGCGTACGGGAAGAGCGGGTAGAAGGCCCAGGCGTTCTGTCGCACGGCGCCGAGCTCGTCGACCGGCAGCTGCGAGGGGTACCCGTCGTGGGCGATGGTCTGGTACCACTGCCCGTCCCAGAGCGCGGTGAACGGGAAGTAGGTGACCGGCACGTCGTCGCCGCCCGTCATGCCGCTCGGCACCTGGTGACGCATGACGAGCAGCAGGATCGTCGTCGTGACGACCCGCGCCAGGGCGTAGAGGCCCAGCACCCACCCGACGAAGGCCCGGCGGGACAGGCTCGGGGCGAGGTCCCTCATGCGCTGCGGCTGTCCTTCGCCCTGGCGACGCCGGCCTCCGGGTCCGCCTCGGCGGAGCCGTGCTGCTCCTCCGGGTCGGTCGGTGCGGACGTCTCGGCCGGGTCGGCCGGTGCGGACGTCTCGGCCAGCTCGGCCGACTCTGTCGGCTCTGTCGGCTCTGTCGGCTCGGCCGGCTCGGTCGGTGCGGACGCCTCGGCCGGCCCGGTCGGTGCGGACGTCTCATTCGGCTCGGTCGCGTCGGCCGGTTCGGCGTCCTCGCCCTGCAGGACGGCGATCTGCTCGTCCTTCTCCCGCAGCTCCCTGCGGAGCCGGTCGATGACGCCGTCGACCTGGCTCATCCGGTACCCCCGGGCTGCGACGTCGAAGACCAGGTCGTCGAAGTCGTCGTCGGCGATGGCGTCCTCGGGCAGCGGCTCGTGCGACAGCGACGATGTGGGCCGGCCGAGGCCACCGCCGGCCAGGCCGAGGACCATGGCGACGACCGCGCAGACGACGACGACGCCGACGAGGAGGATGAGCCACTTCACGACGCGGCCCCCTCGCCCCCGGCGTCGGTGCCGGCACGGTCCTCGTCGGACAGCGTCCGGCCCGGCTCCTCGAACGCGCGGATGGCGCGGACGGCCTCGGCGGGATCGTCGGTGACGACGAGTCGGTCGAGGTCGGCGGGCGAGATCATCCCCTTCCCGAGGACGGTGCCGCGCAGCCACTCGAGCAGCCCCGACCAGTACGCCGCACCCATGAGCACGACGGGGAACTCGGTCACCTTCTGCGTCTGGGCGAGGGTGAGCGCCTCGAAGAGCTCGTCGAGGGTGCCGTAGCCGCCGGGCAGGACGATGAACCCGCGCGAGTACTTGAGGAACATGACCTTGCGGGCGAAGAAGTACCGGAAGTTGATGCCGAGGTCGACGTACTCGTTGAGGCCGGTCTCGAACGGCAGCTCGATGCCGAGGCCCACCGACGTGCCGCGGGCGTCGTACGCGCCGCGGTTGGCGGCCTCCATCGCGCCGGGTCCGCCGCCGGTGATGACCGCGTAGCCGGCCTCCACGAGTCGGCGACCGACCTCGACGCCCATCGCGTAGGCGGGGTCGTCGACGCCCGTGCGGGCCGAGCCGAAGACGGCGACGGCCGGCCCGAGCTCGGCGAGCGACCCGAAGCCCTCGACGAACTCGGACTGGATCCGCATGACGCGCCACGGGTCGGCGTGCAGCCAGTCGGTGCGCTGCGGCTGCTGGAGCAGCCTCTGGTCGGTGGTCGTCGGGGGCACCTGCTCCCGGCGCAGGGTGACCGGGCCGGTCTGGCGCCGGGTCTCGGCGCGACCGCCCGGCCTCGACGCCGGCGTGGCGCGACGCGTCGGCGTCGGCTCGTCGGCGGAGGCGTGCTCGTCGTCAGTCACAGCGTCACCCTACGTGCCGGTGCCGTGCGCCGACGCGTCAGCCGAGCCAGCGCAGCAGCGCGGCCTCGGCGTCGACGTACTGGGCGACCGGGCAGTGCTCGTCGTCCATGTGGGCCAGGTTCGGGTCGCCGGGACCGTAGTTGACGGCGGGGATGCCGAGCGCCGAGAACCGGGCGACGTCGGTCCAGCCCTCCTTGGCGTCGACGGGCACGCCGAGCGACTCGACGAAGGCCTTGGCCGCGGGCAGCTGCAGCCCGGGGCGCGCGCCGTCGGCGGCGTCGCCGAGCGTGACGTCGAAACCCTCGAAGACGTGCTGCACGTGGGCGAAGGCCTCGGCCGAGTCCTTGTCGGGGGCGTACCGGTAGTTGACCGTGACGGTGCAGCGGTCCGGGATGACGTTGCCGGCGATGCCACCGGTGATGCCGACCGCCTGGAGCGCCTCGTGGTAGTCGAGCCCGTCGACGGTGATGGTCTCGGCCTCGTAGGCGGTGAGCCGCGTCAGCACGGCGGCGGCGTCGTGGATGGCGTTGTGCCCCTTCCAGGGCCGGGCCGAGTGGGCTGCGACGCCGGTGGTCGTGACCTCGGCGCGCAGCGTCCCCTTGCAGCCGCCCTCGATGGCGCCGTTCGTCGGCTCGAGGAGCACCGCGAAGTCGCCGGCGAGCAGCTCGGGCCGGTTCTGGCCCACCCGGGCCAGGCCGTTGTACTTCGCGTCGATCTCCTCGCACTCGTAGAAGAGGAAGGTGAGGTCGCGGTTCGGCTCGGCCAGCTGGGCGGCGATGCGCAGCATGACGCCGACGCCGCCCTTCATGTCGACGGTGCCGCGGCCCCAGAGGACCTCGCCGACGCGTCGGGTGGGCAGGTTCGGCTCGGCCGTCAGCGGCACGGTGTCGATGTGGCCGGCGAGGACGACACGCTCGGCCCGGCCGAGGTTCGTGCGGGCCACGACGGTGTTGCCGTCGCGGACGACCTCGAGGTGGGCCAGCGGTGCCAGCGCTGCCTCGATGGCGTCGGCGAGGGACTGCTCGTCCTGGCTCACCGACTCGACGTCGCAGATCGCCGCCACGAGCGAGGTGACGTCGCTGGTCAGGTCGAGCGCAGGCGCGCCCGACGGCGTCGAAGCGGTCGGCTCGGCGCGCTCGGCGGTCACGGGCTCGGTGGACGAGGTCGGCTGCGGCATACCGGGAAGGCTAGCCGGACCGCTGCCCGCCAGCCGGACGGGCCGGCCGTCGGGTTTCGACCAGCGGCGGCGCGGCCCTATCCTTTCGCGCATGTCGGAGCGCAGCGCATGGGGACACGGACTGACGACGATCACGGACGGCGGGCAGGTGCTCGACACGTGGTTCCCCGCGCCGGCGCTCGGCGCCCGGCCGGCCGACGCGGGCCTGCCGACGGGCCTGGCCTCCCTCGCCGGTGCGGACACCGTGCGCCGGGTGCACACCGAGGTGCGGCTCGTCGAGATCGACCTCGACACCGCCCCGACCGACGCGCCGGACGCCTACCTGCGCCTGCACCTGCTCTCGCACTGCCTCGTGGCGCCGAACACCATCAACCTCGACGGCATCTTCGGCGTGCTGCCGAACGTCGTGTGGACGAGCGTCGGCGCCTGCCCGGTCGAGGGCTTCGAGCAGACCCGGATGCGGCTGCGCAACGCGGGGCAGCACGTGTCGGTGTACGGCGTCGACAAGTTCCCGCGGATGACCGACTTCGTCGTGCCCCAGGGGGTGCGGATCGCCGACGCCGACCGCGTCCGTCTCGGCGCGCACCTGTCGCCCGGCACGACCGTCATGCACGAGGGCTTCTGCAACTTCAACGCCGGCACGCTCGGCACCTCGATGGTGGAGGGCCGCTTCGTGCAGGGCGTCGTCGTGGGCGACGGCTCCGACATCGGGGCGGGCGCCTCGATCATGGGCACGCTGTCCGGCGGCGGCACGGAACGCGTCAGCATCGGTGAGCGTTGTCTCGTCGGGGCCAACGGCGGCATCGGGATCGCCCTCGGCGACGACTGCGTCGTCGAGGCCGGTCTCTACGTGACGGCGGGGACCAAGGTGACCCTCCCCGACGGCTCGGTCGTCAAGGCCCGCGAGCTGTCGGGGTCGAGCAACATCCTGTTCATCCGCAACAGCGTGACCGGCGCCGTCGAGGCCCGCGACCGCGCGGGTACGGGCATCGCGCTCAACGCCGCGCTCCACGCCAACGACTGACCCGCCCGCAGCACCGCACGACCCGGCGCGCGACGCCGACGACGACGAGGACCTCATGCCGACCCGCCCGCGCCCGACTCTCGCCGAGTCCCGCGCACCCCGGCCC
>JAEXXY010000297.1 GCA_023451855.1 Actinomycetes bacterium | reverse complement strand
CGTCTGCCCTGCTCGACGCGTCACCTCCGCCCGTCGCGTCGGATGCGCCCCCGACGCGCGTGGCGGTGCCGGAGCCGCCGTCGACCGCGAGCCGCCACCGGCCGGTGTTGGCCGGCGCGTCGGTATCGGTCACATCGAGCTCGACGGACGCCGAGGTGTGCGGAGCGAAGCCGCGGCCCGCGAACGCGGCGGCGAGGTCGATGACCCGGGCCATCCACGGCACCTGGGCGACCTGGGCCTCGGGCAGGCCGGCGAGCGTGAGCAGCACCGGGTCGCGCGGGTCGAGGTAGGTGTGCACGGTCGGGACGGCCGAGGAGCCGGAGCCGACGACGCCCCACAGCGCGGCAGCCGTGGCCGGGTCTGTGGCCACGAGGTGCTCGACGGTCGCGGCCTCGCCGGACAGGTCGTAGACGACGAAGCCTGTCGGCTCGCCGGAGCCGGCGTCGTGCCCGGCGACGTAGGCGATGAGCTCGCCCTGCTCGAGCATCCGGAGGAACACCTCGGCGCGCGGCACCATCGGCCCGCTCTGCGCGTGGCGTGCCTGAGCCGCGCGGGTCAGCGTGGTGAGCGCATCGGCGTCCTCGGGTGTCGCGGGACGGACGCGTCGCCCGTCGGCTGCGGCACCGAGCGTGCGAACGAGGTGCGACGGGAAGGTCGTGCGCGACTGGACCCCGCCGGTCTCGTAGCCGGAGCGCCGGTAGAGGCTCGGCGCGGTGGGGAAGAGGCAGGACACGACGTCGCCGAGCTCGCCCATCCGGGTGACGAGGGCGCGGGTCAGGGTGGTGGCGACGCCGCGGCCGCGTGCGCTCGGTTCGACGTAGACGCCGGCGACGCCGCCCATCTGCAGGTGCCGGCCGCCCCAGGCCTGCTCGAACGGCCGGATGCGCCCGGCGCCGACGATCGCGCCTCTACCGTCGGTGACGACGATCATCCGGCCGCCGAGCGTCTCGGCGGCGACGCGGTCCCACCAGTCGGTGCCGCCGCTGCCGAGCGGCCCGAAGGAGCGGCTGCGGATGCGGAGGACGGCCGGCAGGTCGTCGTGCGTGGCGTCGCGGGTGCGCAGGTCGGTCATGCGCCCGAACCTAACGACTGGTCCCGACGCGGGCGACCGGGTTGTCGACCCCGCGCCGACGCGCGTCCACGGGTTAATCCACGCGGGTGGGTCCGCGGGGTCGGGCTGGACGACCGGGCTGGACGGCGAGGCCGACGAGGGCGACCGAGAAGCGTCAGGCGCGGTGGAGGTAGGTGAGGCGCCGCACCTTCGAGACCGCCCAGAAGAGCACGGCGTACACGAGCCAGCTGACCAGCGAGAGCCACGTGTACCGGCCGGCCTTGGTCAGCACGGCGATGAGCGAGCCGAGGACGACGACCGTGAGCGCGGGCACGGCGTACCAGGCGAACACCATCTGCGGGCGCAGCACGAAGGTCGGTGACCCGCGGAAGGCCGCCAGCACGTTGCCGGCGAGGACGAGCACGAGCACCAGCCACAGCGACAGCACTGCGCTGGCCGGCAGCGAGCCGACCCCGGCCGCCACGGCCGCCCAGGCCCCGAGGACGAGGGCCGTCAACACCGTCGGGACGGTCACGTGTGCGGCGGCCTCGGTGACCTCGCCGGTGCCGAGCAGCGAGGGCGTGCCGACGTTGTCGGCCTGCAGGCGCAGGCCCTCGGCCCAGGCGCCGAACCCGAGGTAGAGCGGGAGCAGGCCGATCGTGGCCGCGATGCTCGGGGCCGCCGGCTGCGTGAAGGCCCAGGTGACGATCGCGCCGCCGAGGAGCGTCAGGCCGAGTCCCGACAGGAACGCTCCCGGCGTGCGGCGGAGCCCGAGCAGGTCGCGGCGCACGAGCACCCCGAAAGGGCGGCCGGCGCGCAGCCGCGCCGTGCGGCCGTGCCGCACCGGGCGCGTCAGGGCCAGGCGCGCGGTGCGCAGGTTGCCGGTGAGGGCCGAGCCGGCCATCGTCGAGGTGTTGGCCGAGTGGGTGCGGAGCGACTCCGCGTGCAGCTCGCGCAGGGCGTCGGGCACCCGCCACAGCAGGCTGAGGCCGCGGTCGGGCCCCGGCCACGACGAGACCTGCGACCACAGCCACAGCCGTGAGGCGAGGATGCCGAGCGCCGTCCCCGCGAGGGTGGTGACGAGGATCGTCAGGGGCCCGGCGAGGTGGGCGAAGGCCAGCCCCGCACCGACGGTGAGGCCGCTCAGGGCCCCGACGAACAGGCCGCCGATCGCGGCATAGCGCCACCAGCGGCGCAGGGCCAGGGCCCGGTCGAGCGGAGCCTGGAGCACGAGGTCGATCCACGGCATCGGCGGCACGACCGGCCCGCGGAACCGGCCGGCGAAGACGACGGCGCCGAGCAGGGCGGCCACCGACGCCACGAGGAGGGCGATGGCCTCCGGCGACTGCAGCTGCTGTCCCAGCGAGCTCGCGTCGGAGGTGCGGAAGACCGTCTGGATGATCGGCAGACCGTAGACGAGCGCGCCGAGGAAGAGGACGTAGCCGGCGTACAGGCCCTGCTGGCGCGCCTTGCGGGCGGCCTCGCCGCCGATGACCCAATCGGCCTGGCCGAGCAGGTCGTGGTCGTCGTAGTCGACCTCGGCCGGGGCCTCCTCCGGTGACGTCGCGTCAGCGGTCGGTGGCGTGGTCGGTGAGGGACCGGCGCCCGGCCGCGCTGCGGCCGTCGGCGTCTGCGGCGCCGCGTCCGTCGGGGTCTGCGGCGCCGCGCCCGTCGGCGTCTGCGGCGGCGGTGTCGTCGGCGTCGGCCTCTGCGGGGTTGGTGCTGACGGCTGGGTCGAGCGTGCGGCGGCGCGCTTGCGCTTGCGTCTGCTCATCGGTCCCTCCGTCAGCGCGCCGGGACGATGTCGACGACGCGGGTCGCGAGGGACTGCGTCAGCTCCGGGTCGTGGCAGGCCATGACGACGGTGGTGCCCGCGTCGATGCGGTCACGGATGAGGTCGGCGACGACCTGGCGCTTGGCCGTGTCGAGGCGCTGCTCGGGCTCGTCGAGCAGCACGATGCTGGAGGGACGGGAGAACGTCAGCGCGAGCCGGAACAGCTGCTCCTGCCCGGACGACAGCTCGTGCGGGAACCGGTCGTCGAGGTGCGCGATGCCGAGGCGGTCGAGCAGGGCGAGGCTGCGCTCGTCGGACGACGCGGGCTCGCCGCCCCACGTGGAGTCGATGAGGACGAGGTGGTCGATGAGGGTGAGGTCGCGGTAGGTCGTGGGGGCGCCGAGCAGGGCGGCGACGGCGGCGCGCACGGCCCGGTCGCGCTCGTCGGCTTCCCGCCCGCCGATCGTCGCGGTGCCTGTCGTCGGCACGAGCAGCCCGCCGATGATCCGGAGCAGGGTCGTCTTGCCGGACCCGTTCGGGCCGCGCAGGACGATGCACTCACCCGGGTCGGCGTGCACGTCGGTCGCCAGCAGGAGGGTCGTCTCGTCGATCGTCTTGCTGACACCCTCTGCCCGGACCTCACCGGCCAGCACCGCGACCGCAGCCATGTGCATCCGTCCCTTCACCCGAACCTGTCGAGGCCACCGTATGCCGCCCCGCTGCGGGCACGCTGGTCAGGGCGGCCGCTGGGTGAGGTCCGGCGGAGGCTCCGGGCGGGCCGCTCAGCCCTGCTTCGGCACCGGGGGCCCGGCCACGAGCGCCAGCGCGGTCAGGGTGACCACCGCGGCGACGCCGACCCCGACGGCGACGGCCGGACGCGCGAGGAGCGTGGCGACGACGCGCTCGGCGAGCCCCACGGGCTCCTCGCCGTCCCGCCCGAGACGCCACCCGCCCTCGAGGCGTCCACGTCGCTCGAGGCGCCGCTCCCACCAGATCGTCAGGAACGGCGGCACCGCGCTGAGCAGACCGAGGGCGGCCTCGCGCAGCGTCCAGCGCTGGTTGACCCAGAGCAGGACGGTGACGAGGCAGAAGGCGATGAACACGACGCCGTGCGCGAGGCCGAAGACGCGGACGCCGAGGTCGGTCGTGCGCGTCACGTACTTGAGGACCATGCCGAGCAGCAGCAGGGCCCACGTGACCACCTCCGCGGCGGCGATGCGTCGGTAGAGGGTGCGAGGGGTCATGCGGGGTCTCCTACGTCGTGTCGTACTCGGGCCACCAGTGTCACAAACGACGACCGGCGACCCGACGGCGCCCCGCAGCCCGCTCAGCCGGTGCGGCGGGCGAGGGTCAGGGCGAAGTCGCCCGCGGCGTCGGTCCACGTTCGCTCGACCTCGAAGCCCGCGGCCCCGAGCTCGCCGGCGAGCCGATCGGGCCGGAACTTCGTCGAGATCTCGACGCGGATCTCCTCGCCGTGCGCGAGGTCGAAGACGAGGTCGGCCCCCGGCACCGTGACCCGCTGCGGCATGTCGGCCCGCAGGCGCAGGTCCATCCGCTCCTGGCGCGGGTCCCAGAACGGGACGTAGGAGAACGCCTCGACGTCGAAGTCGGCGCCGAGCTCGCGGTTGAGCACGTGGAGGCAGTTGGTGACGAAGGCCGCCGTGACGCCCTGGCTGTCGTCGTAGGCGGCGATGAGCCGGTCGGTGCTCTTGACGAGGTCGGTGCCGAGGAGGAACCAGTCGCCCGGCTCGAGGCTGTCGGCGAGGGCCCCGAGGAAGGCAGCGCGCTCCTCGACGTAGAAGTTGCCGATGGTGCCACCGAGGAACGCGACGAGGCGCCGCCCGCCGCGGGGCAGGTGGCCGAGGTGCAGCGTGAAGTCGCCGACGAGAGCCTCGACGCGCAGGCCCGGGTAGCGCCCGCACAGCATCGCCGCCGCGTCGCGGAGGGTCTGCTCGGACACGTCGACGGGCACGAACCGCTCGAGGTGGCCGACCGAGGTGAAGGCGTCGAGCAGGGTCCGCGTCTTGTCGCTGGTGCCGCTGCCGAGCTCGACGACGGTGGTGGCGTCGCAGGCCCGGACGATGTCGGCGGCGTGGTCGCGCAGGATCTCGCGCTCGCGCTCGGTGGGGTAGTACTCGGGCAGGCGCGTGATCTCCTCGAAGAGGCTCGACCCGGCGTCGTCGTAGAGCCACTTGGGTGGCAGGGTCCGCGGCTGCGAGCCGAGCCCGCGCCGCACGTCGGAGACGAGCGATCCGGCAGCCCAGTCGGGGTCGAGCGCCACGGTGACGACGGGCTCGTGCCCACCGGACTCGCGGGGCGCGCTCACCGCACACCCCCGTCGGCGAGGCGGACGCCCGAGAGGGCCCAGCGCGACCCCGGCGGGAAGAAGTTGCGGTAGGTGGCGCGGGCGTGGCCCGGCGGGGTCAGGGCGCAGCCGCCGCGCAGCACCATCTGCCCCGACATGAACTTGCCGTTGTACTCGCCGATCGCGCCGGCCGGCGGGTGGTAGCCCGGGTAGGAGAGGTAGGCCGACGACGTCCACTCCCAGCAGTCGCCGTACACCTGGCGCAGGTGCCCGGTGGCCGGGCCCGCCGGACGCGGGTGGAAGGTCACGGTGTCGGCGAGGTTGGCGGGCGCGTCGGTGCTGCCCGACGCGTCTGCACCCGACGCGTCTGCACCCGACACGTCTGCACCCGGCGCGTGCGCCTGACCGTCGGCGACGACGGCGTGCTCCCACTCGACCTCGGTCGGCAGTCGCTTGCCCGCCCACGCGGCGTACGCGTCGGCCTCGTAGTGGCTGACGTGGCTGACCGGCAGCCCCGGGTTGACCGGCCACGTGCCGCTCAGGGTGTGCTCGAACCAGATGCCGTCGACCTCGGTCCAGTAGAACGGCGCCCGCCAGCCCTCGGCCCGCACCCGGCCCCAGCCGTCGGAGAGCCACAGCTCGTGGCGGTCGTAGCCGCCGTCGGCCATGAACCGCAGCCACTCGCCGTTGGTGACGAGGCGGTCGGCGAGCCGGTACGGCTCGAGCCAGGCCTGGTGCAGGGGCAGCTCGTTGTCGAAGGAGAAGCCGCCGCCGCGGTGGCCGATCTCGACGAGGCCGCCCTCGACGTCGACCCAGCCGAGCTCGTCGGGCTCGGACGGCGGGCTCGGGCTGCCTGCATAGGCGGGCTGGAGCGGGTTGAGCGACAGGACGTGCTTGATGTCCATGAGCAGCAGCTCCTGGTGCTGCTGCTCGTGGTGGAAGCCGAGCTCGATGGTGGAGGTGAGCTTCTCGAGGGCGCCGCCGTCGAGGGTCTGCACGAGGTCGCGCATGCGGGCATCGACGTTGTCGCGGTAGAGGCCGACGTCATGGGCGCCGGGACGGCTGATGAGGCCGCGGTTCGGCCGCGCGTATCTGGGGCCGACGCCCTCGTAGTAGCTGTTGAAGAGGAACCAGTAGCGGTCCTGGTAGGGCGTGAACGACGGCTCGTGGTCGGCGAGGACGAAGGTCTCGAAGAACCACGTGACGTGGGCCCGGTGCCACTTCGTCGGCGAGACGTCGGGCATCGACTGGACGGTCTGGTCCTCGGGGGAGAGCGGAGCGGCCAGTGCCTCGGTGTGCGCGCGGACCTCGTCGTAGCGGGCGACGATCGTGTCGGCGTCCCACTCGTGCAGGGCTGTCGGGTCGGGTGTCGGATCGGGCATCGTGACCTCCTCCAGCGGTCACTGACGGCGCTCGTTGCACCCGGACCTGATTGCCTTCGACCCTAGGTCGCCCCGCCGACAGCCACCACCCCCGCGCCGGGCGGGTCACGAACCGTGGGCGAACCGTCAGGACCTGTTCACCGGGCAGACCGGCGTCGGTCCGGACGGTTAGGGTTCCGTGCATGGCCACCGCCCTGTACCGCCGCTACCGGCCCGAGAGCTTCGCCGACGTCATCGGCCAGGAGCACGTCACCGAGCCGCTCATGCAGGCGCTGCGCACGGGGCGGGTCAACCACGCGTACCTCTTCAGCGGCCCGCGTGGTTGCGGCAAGACGACGAGCGCCCGCATCCTCGCGCGCTGCCTCAACTGCGAGGCGGGCCCGACGCCGACCCCCTGCGGCACCTGCGACTCGTGCGTCGCGCTCGCGCGCGGAGGCTCCGGCTCGGTCGACGTCATCGAGATCGACGCGGCGAGCCACGGTGGCGTCGACGACGCGCGTGACCTGCGCGAGCGCGCGAGCTACGGCCCGGCGCAGAGCCGCTTCAAGATCTACATCATCGACGAGGCGCACATGGTGACGCCGCAGGGCTTCAACGCGCTGCTCAAGATCGTCGAGGAGCCGCCCGAGCACGTGAAGTTCGTCTTCGCCACGACCGAGCCCGAGAAGGTCATCGGCACCATCCGCTCGCGCACCCACCACTACCCGTTCCGCCTGGTTCCGCCCGCCAAGCTGACCGCCTACATGGAGCGGCTCCTCGAGGCCGAGCACGTCGCGGCGCAGCCCGGGGTGCTCAGCTTCGTCACGCGCGCCGGTGGCGGCTCGGTGCGTGACTCCCTGTCCGTGCTCGACCAGCTCATCGCCGGGTCGGGCCCCGAGGGGCTGACCTACGACGGCGCGGTGTCGCTGCTCGGGTTCACCGACGGCGAGCTGCTCGACAGCACCATCGACGCGCTCGCGGCCGGCGACGGCGCGGCCACCTTCCGCCAGGTCGACAAGGTCATCGAGTCGGGCCACGACCCGCGACGGTTCATCGAGGACCTCCTCGAGCGGCTGCGCGACCTCATCGTCGTGGCCGCCGTCCAGGAGGGAGCCGCCCAGGTGCTGCGCGGCGTGCCCGAGGACCAGCTCGAGCGGATGCGGGTGCAGCAGTCGGCGTTCGGCCCGGGCGCGCTGTCCCGCGCGGCCGACATCGTCAACGCCGGGCTCACCGAGATGACGGGCGCCACGGCGCCGCGCATGCAGCTCGAGCTGATCTGCGCGCGCATCCTGCTGCCGGCTTCCTCGGGCGAGCAGGGCTACGCCGCGCGGCTCGACCGCCTCGAGCGTCGCCTCGAGGTCGGCGGTGTGCCGACCGCCGCGCGGGGTGACGCTCCGGCCCCTCCCGCGCTCGCGGCCCCGCCGCGCACCGTCTCCGACTACACGCCACCGTCGAGCGGCGCCCCGTCGTCCGGTCCGTCGCTCCCGGCCGGGGGGATGGGCGGTGGCGGGCGCAGCAGTGCCGTCGACCTCGGTCC
>JAEXXY010000265.1 GCA_023451855.1 Actinomycetes bacterium | reverse complement strand
CCCGCATGGGTGACCACGACGTCGGCACTCTCGAGGTCGGCGCGCAGGTCCGGTGAGGGGTCACGGGGACTGCGCTCGACCCAGGTCCAGCCCGGTGTGGCGGACCGGGCGGCCGCGACCTGGCCGGCGCCGACGTCCGTGCCACCAGCGCCCCAGAGGAGGAGCACACGGCGAAGTCCGGCGGGCGGATGGAGGCTCGGCCGGGTCGGCGGGTCGGCCTCGGCGGGCCCGGCGGTGTCCCCATCCCCGAAGCGGGAGATGCCGCCGACGGCCCAGAGCTTGCGCCGCCAGTGTTCGGGCCAGCCGGCGTCGTGCGCACCCTCCGGCCACGGTGCGAGCAGCGCGTCGGCCAGGTCGTAGGCGAGCCGGTGCGCGGGGTCCCTGCGCTCGCCGGGCATGGCGACGACGACGACCCGCGAACCCGCCAGACGGGCGAGCACGGAGATCTCCACGGAGACGTCGACGACGACGAGAGAGGGGGCTGAGCGTGCCATCCACGCCGCCACCTGCGCCGTACGCTCGGCGAGTCCGGTGTCGTGCAGGGGTGCCCAGTGCAGGGTGCCGTGGGCGGTGACGTCGCGCGCCGGCAGCGCCGGATCGTCGACCGCCGCGTCGTCGCGTTCGAGGTGCACCCAGGCGCCGGCCCAGTCGGGTGGCGCACGGTGCGTGCTCAGCGCGGTCACCGGCGTGTCGAGATGGGCGGCGATGGCCTGCAGCCGAGCCAGGTGGCCGGCCCCCTGGTGGTGCACGTACCAGCCGATCACGCGGCACCGACCTGCGCGTCGAGGGCCCGGTAGAGGGACACGTACTCGTCGATCATGCGGCTGACCGAGCAGTGCGTGATCCCGTGGGCCCGACACCGGCCGCGGTCGAGCCCGGCGGCGCGGTCGATCGCCTCGGCAGCGCGCACGTCGTCCACCGACGCCGGAAGCAGCGCGCCGACCTCCGGGGTGACGAACTCGCCCAGGCCGCCACGGTCCAGTGCGACCACGGGGGTGCCACAGCAGAGCGACTCGGCCGCCACCAGCCCGTACGGCTCGTCCCAGGACGGGGTCACCAGGGTGACGGCGCTGGAGCCGAAGAGCTCGACGAGGCCGGGAGTCGAGAGGTGACCGAGGTACTCCGCGTGCGGTCCGAGCAGGGGGGCGACCTCGGCCTCGAAGTAGGCCCGGTCGCCGACGGGACCGGCGAGCCGCAGTCGTCGACCCGACGCTCGCGCCATGGCGATGGCGCGGTGCGGAGCCTTCTCCGGCACGAGGCGACCCGCCCAGGCCAGGTCCTGGCCGCCGGACCCCGACGTCCACCGCTGCGCGTCGACGCCGTTGCGCACGACCCTCGCCGCGGTCACGTGCGCCCAGGCCCGTGCCGTGTGGGAGCTCACGGCGGCGAAGTGCAGGCGGGCGGCGTCGTGCGGCGTGGCCGATGCGATGGCGACCGCCGGCTCGAGCCACGGAGTGGGTGGGGTGTGCAGGGTGGTGAGGACGGGTGCGGCCAGGCTCGAGGCCATCGCCACCGGCAGGTGGTGCAGGCTGTTGTTGTGGACGATGTCCACGTCCGTCCGTCGCTGGAGCGAGAGCATGGCTTGCAGGTAGGCGTGGTGTGACCGGAGCCAGGACTCCGGCACCATCGCGGCGTCCGTCCTGGCGGCGTCGCTGAGCCGCAGCGGTCGGACGTTCAGCTCAGTGATGCCGAGCGACGCGTCGCTTCCCGGGGCGGCGAAGACCGTCACCTCGATGTCCCGGTCACGCAGGCCCCGGGCCAGGTGCCAGGTCAGCGACTCCAGGCCTCCGGCGAAGGGCTCGGCGATCGGGTACGCGGAGGCGGCGATGATCACGACGTGCATGCGCCGTCTCGGTCCCGCACGGCCGCAAGGACGTTCGCGTACACCTGCTCATGGAGGCGTGCTATGTGCACTCGTTCGCACCGACGCTCCCAGGGGTCGGCCCGCCATTGCGGGCTCTCTCGGTAGGCGGTGCGGAGTGCCTCGCGGAGCGGCACGGCCCGTGAGCCGGGGAGGCGGTCCTCGGGTCGAGGGGTGGCGTAGGACAGGCACGGGCGCTGCTCGGCGTAGTATCCGCAGTCGGGTGCCGCGACGGCGGTCCCGAGGTCGTAGCAGGCCTCGAGCCAGCCGGAGTGGGTGCCGAAGCGGTAGGGCAGCACCGACACGTCGAGCGACTGCAGGTAGTCCCACAGCTCGTCGTCGGTGAAGTAGTCGTGGACGTGCAGCTCGATGAGGCTGTCACCTTCCAGCCGGCGCAACCGGGCCTCCAGTGCGGCATCGTGGCGGTCGTACCCCGCGGTCATGACGTCGGTGTGGGCATCGACCCGCAGCCGGGCGCCCGGTAGGTCGGCCAGGGCCGCAACAGCCTCGTCGATGACGGGCAGCGGCTCCATGCTGGCCCGCAGGCTCTTGACGTGCACGCCGACGACGAAGCCGTCGTGGGGGACGCGTGGCCGGGCCAGGCGGGCCTCGTCCACGACGTGCGGGTGGGGCACGACGAGCGCCTCGCGGCCCCAGCGGTGTCGAATGCGCCCGGCGGCGCCCGGCGTCAGGGTCAGCACCGCATCGGCGCCCTCGACGAGGACGCCGAGCTGCTCGTCGTGCAGGCCTGGCTCCGGGTGATGGGGGTTGCGCAGGTCGTGGACGGTCAGCACCAACGGCCGGCGGTGCCGCCGCAGCGCCGCGACGACCTCGGTGAGCGTCGAGGGGGAGACGGCGTCGAAGCCGAAGTGGACGTGCATGAGGTCGAACTCGTCGGCGTGGTCCTCGACCCAGCCCGGCTCGAGCATCCGCGGCGGCCACCACTGCGCGTCGGGCACATCGGCGCGCGGGCGCGGGTCCGGCAGCCGCACGACGGACGCGTCCCCGTCGGGCGCGCTGAGGTGGCGGACGTAGACGTGCCCTGAGGGGACGGAGGCGATGACGGGGCTCAAGCTGGTGCCTTTCGCTGCAGGCACGCAGGCGCACGGGGTGAGGGGCGCCGACGCGACGAGGGCCGCGCTGCTGTGGCTCCTGCGACGCGAGTACCCGGGGCCGGGACTTTCACACGCTCCGCCCGAAGGGGGCTGTCCGGTGGTTTCCCCGCCGATGACGTTGGCTCCCGGCCCCGTTCAGCGCGCCATCACCTCAGCTCCAGCGGCCGTTCCACACGTCGAGGCCGAAACGCGGCAGGCCCGGGCTCGCGGCGTAGCCGATGCGCGGCAGTCGCCAGAGGTCCTCGATGCTCGCCAGGAGCGAGTAGTGGTTGTACGGCGTCGTGCTCGTCGACCCCGGCGTGACGAACCGCGACAGCACGAGGGCACCGACGCGTCCGCCGCCGGGACCGGTGATGCCCGGCGAGGGGCTGTTCGGACCGGGGCCCTCGCCGCAGCACGCCGTGGCGTCGGACTGGGCGCCGTCGGACTCGTCGAAGGTGATGACGAGGGCGCCGTCCTGGCGGAAGGCCGGGGAGCTCGTGATGCGGGGGACCCACGTGCGCAGGAAGGCGTCGGCGCTGGCGAGGCCACCGGGCTGCCCGTCGACGCACGGCGCGTCGTGCCCGTCGTGACAGAGGTTGGGGGTGATGTAGCTGAGTGCGGGCGTCGTAGCGGTCGAGGTCAGGTCGGTCGTCAGCGCGTCGAGGTCGACGACGCGTTGCGCGCACGAGGTGGAGTCGGTCACCGACCGGAGGTACATGAAGGGGTTGTGCCGCACGGCGTACTGGTCTCCGACACGCGCCTTCTGCGTGTCGTCGACGGCGCCGAGCTGCGGGTGGCGGCACGGCGTGCCCATGTCCTCCATGTAGCCGCGCCACGAGCGCCCGGACGCGTCGAGCTGGCCGGGCAGGCTCGGCACCTGCGCAGGCAGGACGCACCCGCTTCCGACGTACTGGCCGGGCTCGACCGTCGGGCCGGACGTCGTGAACGGCGAGTACACCTGGCAGTCGGCCTGGGTCTGTGCATTGGGTCCTTGGCCGGTCACCTGCGCGATGTAGTTCGGCAGGGAGTTGTGGGCCGTGCCGAAGTACTGGTTGAGCAGGACGCCCTGGTCGCGCAGCGTCCCGGACAGGTAGGGAGCGGCCGAGCCCGGGCCCCACGTCTCGTCGAAGCCCTTGTTCTCGAGGTTGATGACGAACACGTGGCCCACGGGCGGTGGCAGCTGCGAGGCCTTCGGGGTGGCGGCCGGGGCGCGGCACGCCATGCCGAGCGAGACGAGGGCGGCGAGAACCAGCGCCGTCGCCGTGACGAGCAGGGGGCGGTGTCGTGACGTCATCGGGGGAGGCTCCATCCGTGGTCGAGTGCGAGCTTCTTCAGGGCGTTCCAGTCCTCGTAGTCGGCGAACCCAGCGGCAGGACAGGGAAGCCCGACGAACGGTGGGACAGCGTACGCCGGAGAGCTGAGGTCGCGCCGGCTGAAGTCGAGCACCTCGGCGAGGTTGCGGGCGCCGGCGTCGCGCGGGGTCAACGGCTTCAGCCCCCAACGCCACTCGATCATCGCCAGCACCGACGCGTGGTCGTAGACGTCCTTGGCGACGTAGCCGCGTCGCGCCATCGGGGAGACGACGAGGCAGGGCACCCGGAACCCGCGCAGACCCCACTCGGGGTGGGCGTCAGGCGCGGTCGACGGTGCCACGTGGTCGAAGAACCCGCCCCACTCGTCGTAGTTGACGACGAGCACGGTCCTGTCCCAGCCGGGGCCGGTGCGGACGGCGTCGTACACCTGGTCGAGGAAGGACTGCCCGGCACGGATGTCGGCGTGCGGGTGGTCGTCGGCCGAGGAGCCGGTGCCCTCGTCGAGGAACTTCGGGTCGACGAACGAGACGGCCGGCAGCGTGCCGGCCGCGGCGTCGGCGAGGAAGCGGGGGAACGGGCTGGAGATGGACTCGTAGGCGGTGCCCCAGAGCGCGGTGAAGGGGACGTCGACGAAGTAGTACCGACCGGACACGCCGGCGCCCGCGAGCCGGTCCCAGATCGTCGGCATCGTCGCGACCGCCGTGGAGTTGTGGATGCGGTCGGTCTGGGCGGCGTGCTGGTAGAAGCGGTTCGGGTAGGTCTCGGCCATGATCGCCGAGAAGTAGTGGTCGCAGACCGTCCAGTCGCGGGCCGCCCGGCCGTAGAAGGCCAGGTCGGCGTCGGTGTAGTAGCCGATGGCGAACTCGTCGTTCTCACCGGCGCGCAGCCACCCGTCGCAGGCGCCACCGTTCAGCTCGATGCGTCCGCCCTCGAACGAGTGGTCCGGGTCGGGGTGCGCGCAGCCCTGGGTGTCCTGCAGGTGGTGCGTCGTGTGCGGGACGCCGTAGCGGTCGGTGAACGTCAGCCCGGCCTGTCGACCCCGGGCGCCGGGCAGCCAGCCGAGGTAGTGGTCGAAGGAGCGGTTCTCCATCATCACCACCACGACGTGGTCGATGCCGGACGCCTCCGGGGCGGGCAGCGTCGCGGAGGCCTGGGCCGCTCGCGCGGCCGGGGCCGACGGGACGGCCGCGGCCAGCGCGCCGGCCCCCACGACGCCACCGGCGCCGGTCAGGACGGTTCGTCTCGTGATGCTCATGCCCTGCCCAACCGGTGGCCACGACGGTCCGTTACGGCGCCAGGGCAGTCGTCACGCAGCGTTCACCGTGGCGTCACCGGGGTCCTTGCTCACACCTGCGACCTCAGCACGTCGATCTCGCACCCCGGCGCGGCCGGGTCGAAGCCGTGCTCGATGAGCCAGCGGATCGCCGTCAGGCTGCGCAGCGACCACCAGCCGCGGACCGCGTCGACGTCGACGCCGGTGCCGTAACCGGCGACGACGTCGTCGAGGTGCTCCCGGTGCCCGAGCGTCAGGCTCGCGAGGTCGTACATGGCATCGCCCTGCCCGGCCTCGGACCAGTCGAGCACCCCGGTGACCTCGTCGCCGTCGACGAAGACGTGGGCGACCTGCAGGTCGCCGTGCATGAACACCGGCGGCCGCCGACGGAGGGCGCCCTCGGCGATCTCCCGGTTGCGCGTGACGAGGTCGGCGGGCACGACATCAGAGGCCAGCAGCCACGCGCACTCGCGGTCGAGGGTCGCGGCCTTCTCCTCGAGGCTCGCCCCGGACCACGCAGGCAGGGGCGCGTCGTGGAGCCGGCGTATCGTCGCACCGGCTGCTCTCCACGCGGCACGCGGTGCCGTCGACGGCAGGCCGAGGCGACCGAGCGGCTCGCCCCGCAGCGCGGCCAGCGCGAGCACCGGTGGCTTGCGCCAGAGGATGTCCGGGGTCGGGATCGGTGCCGCCCTCATGGCCCTGACCTCGACGTCCGTCCGCATCAGGTCGGCATCGACCTTCAGGAAGATCCCGCCGACGCGGAGCGTCGCGCGCTCCTGGTGGGCCACGACGACCTCGACCTCGTCCGTCTGCGCGCCGGGTCGGGCGTCGGTCAGGGCGTCGGTCAGGGCGTCGGTCAGGGCGTCCTCGTGCGTGTCGGTCTCCGCGTCCACGCCCGCCAGTGTGGCGCACCGGCCGGTCGACGCCCCACCCGAATTTCGGCTGGCACCCAAGGGTGGGCTCAGACCGCGACGGGGGCGCCGGCCGTCGCGTCCAGGGGCTCGAACATCGGCGGCTCGTCCTCGGGGAGCAGCGCGGTCGGGCCGTAGAGCCAGTCGACGAAGGAGTAGTCGCGCACGTCGCGCGAGCGCATGACGTCGTTGCGCCAGACCCGCTCCTCACCGGTCAGGTGCCAGAGTGCGCCCCAGGCGCGTGCGGTCGTGAGGACGCGCCGGCAGTGTTGCGGGCGCACCGCCTGGTAGGCCGCGAGGGCGACGTCCCAGTCGAGCGTGGCGCCGTCGGCACCGGCGGACAGCTGGGCACCGACGTGCTCGGAGAGGACCCAGGCGTCCTCGATGGCCATGACCGCACCCTGCGCGAGGTACTGCAGCGGGGGGTGGGCGGAGTCGCCGGTGAGGGCGACACGGCCCACGACCCACTGGTCGATGGGGTCGCGGTCATACATTCGCCACCACTTGTCACGCCACATGAGCGGCAGGCCGGCACGCACGTTGTCGCACGTCTGGTCGAAGGCCGCGTCGAGCTCGTCGGGAGTGCCCCAGTCCTTCTCTCCCGCAAGAGCCTTCGGTGACTCGAACACCGCCACCTGGTTGAACATCTCGCCGCCGCGCAGCGGGTACTGCACGAAGTGGCACTTCGGGCCGACGTAGACGACGACGTCGTCCAGCGTGATGTCGAGCTGCTCGACCTGGCCCATCGGCACGGCGCCGCGGTAGGCGACGTACGCCGAGGACACCGGCTGGTCGTCGGAGACGAGAGTGCGAGCGACGGAGTGCAGCCCGTCGGCGGCGATGACGACGCGCGCCGTCTCCCGTCCACCGTCGTGCACGACGGCCGCGGAGTCCGAAGCCTGCTCGTAGGCCGTCACAGCCACGTTCGTGACGAGGTCGACCCCGGCGCGCTGGCAGGCCCGGAGCAGCGTGCCGTGCAGGTCGCTGCGGTGGATGACGACGTAGGGGAAGCCGTAGCGCTGACGCGCATCCTCGAGGTCGAGGCGCGTCAGCTCGGAGCCGTCGACGGCGTCCCGCATGACGAGGTTCTCGGGCACGACGCCGAGGGCGACCACCTCGTCGAGCAGACCCCACTGGTCGAGGATCCGGGTGCAGTTGGGGGCGATCTGCAGGCCGGCGCCGACCTCGCCGAACTCGGCCGCGCGTTCGAGCACCCGCACGTGGAGTCCCTTGCGGGTCAGGGCGAGCGCGTTGGCGAGTCCGCCGATGCCGCCGCCGACGACGATGGCGTCGGCCGGCCGGGACGGCGCGGGTGTCTGGGCGGGGGTGGGGTGGGTGGTCATGTCGACTCCTTCGTCGTCTCGCCGGTCGGTGGTCAGGGTTCGGTGGGTCAGGGCGTCAGAGCCAGGGGGGCAGGACGGGGAGCGTGCGCCCCTCGATGCCGAGGCCAGTCGTGTGGCGACCGGTGATGTAGGCCGCGAGCTGGGGGAGCGGCCCGCGCACCGTCACCGCGTCACCGAGGCCGACGACGGGCCAGGCGGTGCTGTGGGGTGTGCCGTCAGCGGCGTGGGTCGGGTTGGTGGAGACGAGCACGAGGGCTGGACCGTCTGCGCTTCGGGAGCGCTTGGCGGCCGCGTCGTGCAGCACCTCGACCAGGAAGTCCTTCGGCAGGTCGTCGAACCCGACACCACCGTCGAGGTCGACGGCGTGCACCATGACCTCGCGGGTGCGCATCCAC
Organism: Actinomycetes bacterium; assembly: GCA_023451855.1. Lineage (GTDB taxonomy): Bacteria > Actinomycetota > Actinomycetes > Actinomycetales > Dermatophilaceae > Monashia. The sequence goes on along the minus strand of JAEXXY010000265.1, from coordinate 17,855 downwards.
GGCACCTCTGCCGCCGGGACCGTGCGGCCCTGCGCGGTGCGGACGAGGCGCGTCCAGCTCTCGGCCTCCAGAGCGTCCAGCGCGCCGTCGAGCCCGGCAGCGCTCTCGGAGAACCACTCCCGCAGACTGGCCGGCGCCAGGCGAGCCCCCTGCGCGATGGCAGAGTCACGCTGCTCCGGCGACGCGTACATCGGGGTCTCCACCCCCGTCCGGGCCCACGTCGCGAGGTTGACCAGCGCGTCGGCGTTGGCCGCGACGTGCGCGACGACGTGCGCCCGGGTCCACCCCGCCAGCGCCGTCGGCTCAGCCAGCGCGGCGTCATCCACGGTGTCGAGGGCCCGCCGGAACAGGGCCGTCCCGGCCGTGACGAGGTCGCGTGACGAGAGCAGCGTCGACGACATCAGCGGCGCCCGTCCGCGACGACGACGTTCTCGCACCGGCCGAGGCCCTCGATCTCGGTGACGACCTTCTGACCGGCCTGCAGGTAGCGGGCGGGCTTGCGGGCGTGACCGACGCCACCGGGCGTGCCGGTCGCGATGACGTCGCCGGGGCGCAGCGTGATCATCGTCGAGAGGTACTCGACGAGGGCGACCGGGTCGAAGAGCAGGTCGCCGGTGGTGTCCTCCTGGACGACCTCGCCGTCCACCTCCGCCCGGATCACGAGCCGCGGGCGCACCCCGCCGGGCAGCTCGTCGGGCGTGACGAGCCATGGCCCGAGGGGCGTCGTGGACTCCCAGTTCTTGCCCTGCAGCCACTCACGCGTGCGGAACTGCCAGTCGCGCGCCGTGATGTCGTTGAGCACCGCGAAACCGGCTATGGCGGCCTCGGCCTCGGCGGTCGTGGCGCGACGCACGGTGGCGCCGACGACGACGGCCAGCTCTGCCTCCCAGTCGAGCTGGTCGGTCTCCTCGGGGCGCAGGATCTCGTCCTCGGCACCGACCAGGGTGTCGGCGTACTTGCTGAAGATCGTCGGGTACTGCGGCAGGTCGCGCCCCATCTCGAGGATGTGGTTGCGGTAGTTGAGCCCGACACAGAAGATCTTGCCCGGACGGGGCACGACGGGGGCGTGGGCCGTCGCGCCGGCCTCCATCGCGGGTGCGGTGGCGTCGGCGGCGGTCTCGCGCCAGCCCTCCTGCGCGAGAAGGGCGCCGACGTCGGGGAGGCCGAGCGGCACGAGGTCTGCGCCCTCGACGCGAACTGCCTGGGTGGCGCCGTCGGCGGTGCGGACGGTTGCGAGCTTCATGCGGAGTTTCCTTCGGTCTGGGTGCGGGCGAGGTCCAGACGCTCGAAGATCGGCGCGTCGGAGAACCGGAAGAGGTCGAGTGCGCCGGAGTCGGAGTCGGACGCCGAAGCCTCGGAGCGGATGGAGAGTGGCTGCCACGACGGAACGACGAAGAGGTCGCCGCGCGTCACGGACCAGCTGAAGTCGCCGACGGTGACCGTGCCGGCGCCGTCGAACACCTGGTAGACCGATGACCCCGTCTGGCGGACCGGCGCTGTCTCGCTGCCGGACGCGACGCGGTGGAACTCGGTGCGGAGAGTCGGCAGCACGTCGCCGGCGTTCGTGGGGTTGGTGAAGCGGATCGCGGCGTGCCCGTGCTCGACGGTGCCGCCGAAGCCCTCGGCCTCGAGCTCGAGCTGGTCGGTGAGGGCGCGGTCGGTGTCCTCCCAGCGGTAGCACAGCAAGGGCGAGCCGGGCGTCGAGCCGAGCTGCGACACGGGAGAGATGCCGGGGTGGCCCCAGAGGCGCTGCGAGCGCGAACGCTCGGGCGTGGTGCGCTCGGCGTCGGAGATGCGGTCGCGGCCGAACTCGAAGAACTGCGCCTCGACCTCGTACTGGAACGGGATGTCCAGGCCGTCGATCCAGGCCATCGGCCGGTCGGCCGCGTTGTGGTGGGCGTGCAGGTTCCAGCCGGCCTGCGGCAGGAAGTCGCCGCGGCGCATCGGCACCGGGTCGCGGCCGACGACGGTCCACACGCCCTCGCCCTCGACGACGAAGCGGAACGCGTTCTGCGTGTGCCGGTGCTCGGGGGCGTCCTCACCGGGCATGAGGTACTGGATCGCAGCCCAGAGCGTCGGGGTGGCGTACGGCTTGCCGCCGAGCGAGGGGTTGGCCAGGGCGATCGCGCGGCGCTCGCCGCCGCGGCCGACGGGCACGAGGTCTCCGGCGCGTCCGGCCAGCTCGAGCAGCGTGGCCCACTCCCAGCGGTGCGGCTGGGCCTTGGAGCGGGGATGCGGCGGCATGAGGTCGCCGATCTCGGTCCAGAGCGGCACGAGCAGCTCCTTCTCGAAGCCCCGGTAGAGGTCCTCGAGCTCGGGCGTGACCGTCGGCTGGTCGGGGGCGTCCACGGCGGCGAGGCTGACGGGGGAGGCGCCGACGGCGTCGGGGTCGGTCGTGTGGGGCATGGCAGTTCCTTTCAGTGGTCTCTGTGGGCGCAGCGGGCTCAGTGGACGAGCTCGGCCGGAGCCTGCGCCGAGGCCTGGCGGGTGGCGGGCCGGGTGGCGACGAGCGTGACGAGGAGCAGGACGGCCGCGGCGCCGGCGGCGATCGCGAAGGCGAGGAAGTTGCTGCCGACACCGAGGTTCGCGGCCAGCAGCCAGCCGCCGACCTGCGGTGCCAGGACGGCGCCGATCCGGCCGACGCCGAGCGCGAAGCCGAGCGACGTGCCGCGCAGGGACGGCGGGTAGTGGTTCGCGACGGCGGCGATGATGAGGCACTGGGTGCCGTGGGTGCCGACCCCGGCGAGGATCAGCGCGCCGTAGACAGGCGCCAGGTCGCTCGGGTAAGTGAGCAGCAAGGCGAGGCCGAGCGCGGCGGCCGCGGCCGACCATATGGCGCTGCGGAGCGGTCCGAACCGCACGCCCGCCCAGGCCGTGGCGACCGAGCCGAGCACGGCGCCGAGGTTGAGGGCGAGGAGGAAGTGCAGCGGCTGGCCCATCTCGAACCGCGGGTCGGAGGCCATGAGCTTGGGCAGCCAGGTGCCGAGCCCGTACCAGGCGAAGAGCGTCGCCACGGTGGCGAGGGCGAAGAGCACGGTCGGCCGCCGCCAGTCGCCGGTGAGGATCGTGCGGAACCCGGCACGATGGCGCGGACCGGCATGCTCGGACGCGTCGTGGTCGAGCCCGTGGCGGCTCTCCACGGCGACGGCCTCCTGGACCCGGCCGCGGGCGCGCAGCCACGTCGGCGACTCGGGCAGCAAGACGAAGCAGAGGGGGAGCAGGACGACGACGGCCAGGACGGCGACGGCGTACATCGCCCGCCAGCCGTGCTCCGGCAGCAGCCAGAGGCCGACGAGAGCAGCGGCCGAGCCGCCGATGGGGACGCCGGACATCATGACGGTCGAGACGGCGGACCGGTGCCGGCGCGAGACGAACTCGGCCGTGAGGGCGTTGGCCGACGGGACGAGGCCGCCGAGGCCCAGCCCGGCGAGGAATCGGAAGGCGCCGAAGGCCTCCGGACCGGACGCGACGGCGCACAGGGCCGTGAACACCGAGAACCACAGGGTGCACCAGAGGATCGTGCGGCGGCGGCCGAGGCGGTCGGCGAGGTAGCCGGCGCCGAGGGCGCCGACGAGCATGCCGGCGAAGGCGAGGCTGCCGATGAGCCCGGCGGAGGCCGGCGTCAGAGCCCAGCCCTTCTCCTTGAGCAGCGGTGGGATCGTCGTGCCGTAGACGATGAGGTCGTAGCCGTCGAAGACGACGATGAGCCAGCAGAGCAGGGTGACCAGCCAGGCGGGACGGCGCGTGAGGCGCTCGGTGCGGGCCGGGGGGTGGGTTCGGGGCGTCGTTGCCATGCCGACCATGGTGGGATCGTTCGACATGGCAGAACGAGGTAATTCTGCATGGCAGAATCAGGGAGGTCCCACGTCACGGAGCCGAGCGAGGATCACGCACATGAGTACGGGCCTGAAGACGAAGCCGCAGTACGCCCTTCGCAGCGTCGACCACGCGCTGCAGCTCGCCGTGATCCTCCAGGTGGAGGGCCCGCAGACCGTCTCCGACGTCGCGGACCGGCTCGGTGTCGCGCGCTCGACGGCCCACCGCCTCCTGACGATGCTCGTCTACCGCGACTTCGCCCGGCAGGGCCCCGACCGTCGGTACCACGCGGGCCCGGTGATCTCCCTCGAGGCGGACTCCCGCAGCCACACAGCCCTCCTGCGGGCCGTCGCCCTGCCGCACCTGCAGGTGCTCGTCGGCCGTGTCGAGGAGTCGGCCAACCTCATGGTGCTGGCGGGCGACCACGCCCGGTTCGTCGCCTCGGTCGAGAGCTCCCAGTCGCTGCGAGTCGGCAACCGCGAAGGCATGGTCTTCCCGGCCCACCTCGCCTCCGGGGGCAAGACGATGCTCGCGGACCTGCCGCCCGAGGAGCTCGCCGAGCTGTACAGCGACGCCCGGTGGGACGGGCGCGAGGGCGAGCGCCCCGACCTCGCCACGATCGAGAAGGACCTTGCCGGAGTCCGCCGCCGGGGCTTCGCCATCAACAAGGACCGCACCGAGACCGGCGTCACCGCCATCGGACGCGGCGTCCGCGTCGGTACCCGGACCGACGCCGCCGTCACGGTCTCGATGCCGACGGTCCGGTTCCGCGAGGACCGGCTCGTCGACCTCGTCAGCGCGCTGGCCCTCGCGGCCCGGGACATCGAGCGCGACATGGAGCAGGCCCTGCGCGCCGGCGGCTGACCGCGGGCGGCTCAGTTCGCGAGCAGAGCTGGCCGGTAGACGAGCCAGAGGGCGCCGCTCGAGGTCGGCGTCGCGCTCTGGAGCGAGAGCCGCTGCAGGGCGGGCAGCCCGTCGAAGAGGTGTCGCCCCTCCGGGTCGAGGACGGGGGCGACAGCCAGGTGCAGCTCGTCGACGAGGCCCTCGGCGAGCAGGGACCGCGCCAGCTCGATGCTGCCGTGCACCCCGATGTCGCCGCCCTCCGTGGCCTTGAGGTCTCGCACGACGTCGGCGAGGGGACCGGTCACCGCCTCGGCGTCGCCCCACTGCGTCGCGAGCGGCGTCGAGGTGATGACGTACTTCTTGACGCCGTTGATGAAGTCGGCGAAGGGCTGCTCGTCGGAGGTCGGCCAGTAGCGCGACCACTCGTCGTACATGTGGCGGCCGAGCAGCACGGCGTCCTGCCGGCCGATGAGCTGCGCCTCGAGCTCGATGAGCTCGTCGTCGAAGGTCGGCGGGTGCGGGGTTTGGGGGTCGACGTCGGGAGGGAAGGCGCGCGTCGGGTCGTCGACGGCGCCGTCGAGCGTGGTGATCGTGTAGAGGACGATCCTGCGCATCGGTGCTCCTGCTGTGCTCGATGATGTGGACAGTGTCAACGAGTGAACCAGCCCTCGCCGACAGGCAGGGAACCCGGCTAGGACGTGCCCGGGCGAGCACCGAACCAGGCGGCCACGGCCTCCTCGAGACCAGCCGTCGTGCCCTCGCCGACCCAGGCGACGTGCCCGTCGGGCCGCACGAGCACCCCGGTCGGGGCCGTGACCGTTCCGAGCACGGGCAGCACCCACTCCTGCTCGCAGCTGACACGCACGTGGCGCACGCGCCCCTCGCGCTCACCGGGATCGACGGCGTCCACGTCCACCGGGGCCCCGGAGCCGCCGAGGTCGAGCAGCACGGGCCGGGCCTCGTGCAGCAGCTCGTAGACACGGCACGGTCCGTCGGCCGTGACGAGGTCGAGGTCGGGCACGCGACGGCCGAGGAGGGGATGTCCGTCACCGAGGTCGAGAGCCACGTCGAGCCCGGTCAGCAGCGCGGCGAGACGCTCCCGGGGGCCGGCATCGGTCAGGACCTCGGCGAAGGTGTCCCGGATCGCGTCCGTCCGCGCGTCGCCCCGCTGGAGGAAGGCCTGGGTCATGACGTTCTTGAGGACGCGAGCCGTGGCCGGGTGCCGCTCTGCCTCGTAGGTGTCGAGCAACGACGCGGGGGAGTGGCCGCGGACCACCTGGGCCAGCTTCCACCCGAGGTTGACGGCGTCCTGCACCCCGAGCCCGATGCCCTGGCCGCCGGTCGGGGGGTGGGTGTGGGCGGCATCGCCGGCGATCAGCACCCGCCCGCTCCGGTAGGAGGACGCCTGTCGCGCGGCGTCGGTGAACCGCGAGATCCACGACGCGTCGTGCACCCCGAAGTCGGTGCCGTACACGAGCGTCAGCGCCGCGCTGAGGTCTGAGAGCGTCGGCTCGGTCGCCGGGCCGACGGTGGCCTCGGTCACGACGATCCCGACGGTGCCGCCGTCGCCGACGGGGTTGATGCCGTGGATGCCGATCGCGTCCTGGCGCAGCCCGGTGGGCGCTTCGTCGGCGAGCACCGCCTCGGCGATGAGGTGGCTGCGGGTCGCCTCGGCGCCGACGAGCTCGAGGCCGGTGGCGCGTCGGACGGTGCTGCGCCCGCCGTCCGCGCCCACGACGTACGCCGCGCGGAGCGGGTCACCTTGTGCGAGAACGACATCGACACCCTTGTGGTCCTCCTCGAGGCCGACGACCTCGACGCCGTGGCGCACGGGCGCGCCGAGCTCCTCGACCCACCCGCGCAGGATGTCCTCGACGCCGGTCTGGGACAGTGCGAGGGTGTACGGGTGCCGGGTCGGCAGGGCGGCTGCGTCGAGCGGAGTGCCCGCGAAGCTCAAGGTCTGTGCGGTCCGGCCGGCGGCCAGGAACCGGTCGGCGATGCCGCGCTGGTCGAAGATCTCGAGGGTGCGTGAGTGGAACCCTCGGGCCCGCGTCCCGGACAGCTCGCGCGTCGGCCGCCGTTCCAGGAGAACGACATCCACCCCTGCCAGGGCCAGCTCGCCGGCCAGCGACAGGCCCGTCGGGCCGGCGCCGACGACCGCCACCTCGTGCTCTGCATCCCTCATGACATCCCCCGTTCCGCTCGACACGAAGGAGCAGTCTGGCCCACGGGTGGGGCCTTGCCGCAAGCCCCCGGTGGCGCTGTACGGTGAAGAGGGATCGGGACGTCACGTCTACCGCGTCGACGACCTGGCACCCGGCGGGTCAGGACGCCGACGTGGGCAGCGTCAGCACCTCGACGCCGTCGTCGGTCACGGCGACCGTGTGCTCGCTGTGCGCCGTACGGCACCCGGTGGCGCTGCGCAGCGTCCAGCCGTCGGCGTCGGTGACCAGCTCGTCGGTGTCGGCCATGACCCACGGCTCGATGGCCAGCAGCAGGCCCGGCCGCAGCCGGTAGCCGCGCCCCGGGCGTCCGGTGTTGGCCACGTGCGGGTCCTGGTGCATCGTCGAACCGACGCCGTGACCACCGAACTGGGTGTTGACGCGGTAGCCCGCCCCGGTGAGCACCGACCCGATGGCATGGGAGACGTCGCCGAGGTGGACCCCGGGGCCGGCCGCGGCGATGGCGGCCGCCAGTGCCCGCTCGGTGGCCTCGATGAGGGCGATGCTCTCCGGCGGGCGTGCCTCGCCCACGACGAAGCTGATGGCGGAGTCGGCGACGAGCCCGTCGGTGGACACGGCGAGGTCCAGGGACAGCAGGTCGCCGTCGGCGAGCGCGTAGTCGTGCGGACGTCCGTGCAGGACGGCGTCGTTGACCGACGTGCAGATGTGGTGGCCGAACGGGCCGCGTCCGAACGACGGCGCGTAGTCGACGTAGCAGGACTCGCCGCCGGCTGCCGTGATCATCTCCCGGGTCCAGCCGTCGATCTCGAGCAGGTTGGTGCCGACCTCGATGCGGTTCCGGAGCGCCCGGAGGGTGTCGGCGACGAACGCCCCTGCGACCCTGGCTCTCGGCAGCTGGCGGGGGGTCAGGATCTCGATCATGCGGCGCCTCTCCCGTGCCTCGCGCGTACATCCAATAACTATCCCGGCCATGTTATCCCGGTATTAGTATCGGACCATGGTCAGGTTGCCCCTCACGCCCGCAGAGGTCGAGCGCGGACGGCGTCTCGGCGCGCTGCTGCGTCGCGCGCGAGGTGAGCGCTCGATGCTCGACACCGCGCTGGCCGCTCGCGTCTCGCCGGAGACCCTCCGCAAGATCGAGTCGGGCCGCGTCGCCACCCCGGCGTTCCCGACCGTCGCGGCCGTCGCCGACGTCCTCGGCCTGTCCCTCGACGCGCTGTGGGCCGAGGTCGCCGGTTCCGAGCGGGGTGCCCCGGACGCGTCGAGCCGCCGGTCCAGCGTCGCGTAGCCGGCCGAAGACCCCCGGCGACGCCGTGGGGTGAAGCGTCGGTGAAGGTCGGCGGGAGATCGAGGCCCGGGAACCCGGACGACACGACGCCCGCCTCGTCGGGCATCCTGTTCCGGAGGACAGACAGGGGCTCGATGTGGACGGACGGATGGAGGAGGACGCGCGCCGCGCAGACGGTGCCGCGGAGCTGCGCGCGGCCGCTGTCGCGCTCGCGGAGCTCGTCAACCGGCTCGCCGCCGACTGGTGGGACGGGCTGTCGACGCCGGGCTTCAGGCTCCTCGGCGAAGGCATGGTGCAGATCGAGGCAGGCCTGACGGCGATCGAGCCGACCGCGCGGCGGACGGCCTGGTCGATGCACCCGAGCCTGACCTTCGACCCTCTCAACAGCATGAACGCCATCGACGAACGCACGGTCGCGCGTGGCATCGACCTGCGTCTCATCACGAGCGACCGCACGTTGCACAGTCATCCGCTGGTCACCTCGGAGCTGCCCCATGTGCGATTCGGCCCCGCCCCGTCGCGGTTCATCCTCGTCGACGACGTCACCGCCGTGGTCGGCGGACCGATGAGCGAGGCCGGCTACTCGACAGCCTGGCTGGCGACTCGCGAGGACGTCGTCGCCGACGTCCGGTCGGTGTGGGCGCTGGCGTGGCCCCTGTCCCGGCCGGGCAACGTCGCGGGGATGGCTCCGCCGTTCAGCCCCAGGCAGTGCGTCGTAGCCCGCCGGGTGGTCGTCGGGGTCAAGGACGCCAGCATCGCCCGCGAGCTGGGCGTGTCGGTCCGGACCGTGGCGGGTGACGTCGCGCACCTCATGAACGTGCTCGGCGCGAGGAACCGCGCCGAGGTGGCCCTCATGCTGCGCGGCGGCAGCGAACGACGCCTGGAGGTGGAGCACGGGCCGGGACGCCCGCGCGTCGACGGCGGGCCTCCCCGGTAGGTGCCGTCGGTCGCGGGCATCGCCGGCGAGGCCCGCCGTTCCGGGCGGGGACATGACGGAGCCCCGGTCCATCGGGGTCGGACCGGGGCTCCGCGCGGCGTCCGCTGCACGTGAGACGTGGAGGGGTGGCGGACGCTGGGTCGGGGCGACCGTTCGGTCAGGGGGTGTCGAACGGGTGCTCCGACGCCTCCATCGTCTCGCAGACCTCGGGTGTTACGGGATATTTGACCCTTGTGAAAAAACTTTGAAAACCGTGTCATGAATCCGTCAGTGCGCCGTCTACCTCATTGACGGGGCCAGGCCGGTTCGTGGAGGGGCCGGCCCGGCCTCGTCGGTGGAGGTTCACCAGCAGGACGGACGCAGTCCGTGACCGAGGTGGCATCCACGTCGTTGTAACTGACATCGGGCGCGAGCCCGGGCTGGCGCGAGTGGTTCACGGGCCGGTGAGCGTCAGGGGGAACCTCACGGGTCCGCGGCCACCGCAGGAGTGTGGAAGGAGCGGGTCAGCGTGTCGATCTTCAGGGGCACCCGGTTCACCCGGTTCACCCGGTTCGCCGAGGCGAGGCCATGACGGAGGACAACGTCTGTGCGCACCGGCGGCTGGACCAGCACTCGTGCTGGGCATGGCCCGATGCCGAGGAGCGCCGGCTGCACGCCCTGAGCGAGGCGTCGGCCGTGGGAGGACGCGCCCGGGTACGGCGCCTGCGCCGGGCTCGGCTCGCCTGCCGGAAGGCCCCGCGCGAGGCCTGAGTGCCCCCGCACGAGCCGCGTCGGTCGTTCGGCCGATCGGCCGAACGACCGAAGCCCGCTTGACCTGGAGCGCACTCGAAGGGCGACGATGGGCCGGTGACCGCCACCGCCACCGGAATGACCATTGCCGAGGCCGCCGAGCGCACCGGCCTGACCACCCACACCCTGCGCTACTACGAACGTGACGGGCTCATGGTCCACGGCGTCAGCCGCTCGAGCGCCGGCCACCGGGTCTACACCGAGCTCGACCTCGGCTGGATCACGATGCTGACGTGCCTGCGCGCCACGGGTATGCCGATCCGCGAGATCAAGGCCTACGCCCAGCTGTGCCGGGCCGGGGAGAGCAACGAGCTCGAGCGGCTCGAGCTGCTGCAGGCCCACCGCGCGCGCGTGCTGGCCCAGCTCGCCGAGGTCACCGACCACCTCGGCGCCATCGACGACAAGATCGGCCTGTACCGCGCCCGCGTCGAGGGCGCCGGCTCCTGAGCGCAGCGGGTCGCCTTGACCTCGAGCGCGCTCGAAGGTCTTGACTCGTGACCATGACTGCGAACACCCCCGAGACGAACCCTTCCGGCACGAGCAGCCCGCAGGCCCTCCCCACGCGCACGCTCGGCAGCGGTGCCGCCGCCCTCACCGTGTCGGCGCTCGGCCTCGGCTGCATGGGCATGTCCGAGTTCTACGGCACCGGGGACGAGCACGAGGGGGTCGCGACGATCCGCCGAGCACTCGACCTCGGCGTCACGTTCCTCGACACCGCGGACATGTACGGCCCGTTCACCAACGAACGGCTCGTCGGCGCCGCCATCGCCGGCCGGCGCGACGAGGTGCAGCTGGCGACGAAGTTCGGCAACGAGCGTGCCGAGGACGGCACGCGGCTCGGCATCAACGGGCGGCCCGAGTACGTGCACCGCGCGGCCGACGCGTCGCTCCAGCGGCTCGGCGTCGACCACATCGACCTCTACTACCAGCACCGCGTCGACAAGGGCGTGCCGATCGAGGAGACGGTCGGGGCGATGGCCGAGCTCGTCGCGGCCGGCAAGGTGCGCCACCTCGGACTGTCCGAGGCCTCGCCCGACACGATCCGCCGCGCCCACGCCGTGCACCCGATCACGGCACTGCAGACCGAGTACTCGCTGTTCACCCGCGACGTCGAGGACGAGATCCTGCCCCTGCTGCGCGAGCTCGGCATCGGCCTGGTGCCCTACTCGCCCCTGGGCCGCGGCATCCTCACCGGCGCCATCACGGCCGAGACCGACCTCGAGTCCGGCGACTCGCGGCGCACCGCCTACTTCCCGCGGTTCCAGGGCGAGGCCCTCGCGGCCAACCTGACGCTCGTCGACCGGGTGCGGGGGCTCGCCGCGGCCAAGGACGTCACGCCGGGGCAGCTCGCCCTCGCCTGGGTGCTCGCCCGCGGTGAGGACGTCGTCCCCATCCCCGGCACCAAGCGGGTGCGCTACCTCGAGGAGAACGTCGGCGCGGCCGCGGTGACGCTGACGCCGGGTGACCTCGCCGCGCTGGAGGCTGCGGTGCCGCGCGAGGCCGTCGTCGGGGCCCGTTACGGCGACATGTCCTCGATCGACGCCTGAGGCATCGTCTGACTTCATCGTCTGAAGCACGGCGACCGGGTGTGCTGCCGCCGCGCTCAGGCGGCCGGCGGCAGCGTGACGCCGAACCCCGCGACGGCGAGGCGCAGCAGCACCTGACCGGGAGCCAACAGGTCCGCGACGCGCGCAGCACTGAGCACCTCGAGCTCCGCCAGCCGCGCCGCGTACGCGTCCGGGCCGGCGAGGCGTGCGCGCTGGAGCTCGGCCGTGTTGTGCCACACCTTCTGCCGCGCCTCGCGCAGGAACCGGCGCGACGCGCCCCGGTTGGCCGGCACGAGGACGCGGTCGAGCAGCGTCCGTCCGGACGTCGACGCCAGCTCGGTGTCCTCGGCGGCCACACGACCTGCGAGCACGGCGTCGATGCGCTCGTGGTCGCGGCGCCGCCGGGCCAGCAGGTAGGGGTCCTCGAAGTCGGCGTCGTCGATGACGGCCAGCAGCGCCTGCGGGAGGTCGTAGTTGACGTGGGCGTTGATGCCGGCGAGGACGTTGCGCAGGGCGGGCAGCCCCTCGGGCACGTCGAAGGCGAGGCGCCACGGACGCGGCACGGTCCCGGTGCCGGTCAGGTCGGCGTCGAGGGCCTCCAGGTAGAGGTCGGCGAAGACGACGTCCCAGCGCTCCACCCAGTCCGGGTCCTCGAAGCGCGCGTCCTCGACGGCGCGACCCACCGCGAGCGTCGTGCGCCGGTAGGTGGCAAGGAAGTCCCGCTGCGCCGAGCGGCCTGCGCCGCTGGGCGATTCGAGGTGTTCGAGTCGTTCGTCCATCGTCGCCACGACGTCGGCGACGGTGCGTCCGTCCATGGGTCCGCTCATGTCCAGAACTCCCTCACGGGGCGACTCCTCGTCCCTATTCTGGGGGGACGGGCGCACGGCGTCAGCGGGTTTCGCGCCGCGCGTGCCCCGTGCGAGGAGGCCTCATGCGTCACGCGTCCGGCCGTGGGCCGCGCTCGTTCGACCCGGTCGCCGTCGGGCACCACGAGACCGACGCCTGGACCGCTTACTACCTCCACGAGTGGCCGGCGTTCCTGCGCGGTGCGTACGGCATGGTCGCCTCCGGCTTCGGTCTCGATCGCATCGACACCGCCCGCGCCGCATGGTGCGTCCTGCGGGCCAACCAGCTGTGGGCACCCTTCCCGGACAACGACGCCGAGGGTGCGCGCGACCAGATGCGCCGCTTCTACGCGATCGTCGCCGACCGCGGCGACCTGCCGATCGACCCGGTGCGGGCCGGCGCGCTGGAGGTCGAGTGGTGGCGGGTCCACCGGGCGCACCAGTACCACGAGGGCGTGACGCGCGACCAGCTCGTGTCGGCGCTCGTCGCCCTCTACGCGTACGTCTACGGAGCGGACCCGGCGCGTGTCGAGCCTGCGGCGCGCTACCGCGTCGAGGCGATGGACCTGTCCGACCGGTGGGTCACGGGCGGGTGCGACCGGTCCGACCCGATCCTCGCTGCGGAGCGGCGGGCGCTCGTGGCAAGCCACAGTGCCCTGCTCGATGCGGTCTCACGTGTCGCGGATGGGGAGCCGTGACGGCGGGGACGCTGTCGACCCAGGCGCAGCCGGTGCGCGACGACCACGTGCTCGGATCGACGCGGGTGCTCGCATGGGGCATCACGCCCTTCCTCGCCGTCGCCGTCGTGCTGCTCTACGGCTTCCCGGGCGACACCCGCCGTCTCTTCGCGTGGCCCATCTCCCCACCACTGACGGCGATGGTGCTCGCCTCGTCCTACCTCGGCGGGGTCTGGTTCTTCGTGCGCACGGCCCGTGCGCCCCGTTGGGCGCTGGCGTCGGCGGGACTGCCGGCCGTGACGGTGTTCGCCGCGCTGCTCGGCGTCGCGACCGTGATGCACTGGGACCGCTTCACCCACGGGCACCCGGCGTTCTGGGTCTGGGCGGCGCTCTACTTCGTGGCGCCGCCGGTCGTCGCCGTCGTCTGGTTCGCCAACACGCGCGTGGCCGCACCGCCCCGTGACGACGAGCGACGCGTCGGGCGGCTGGCAGCGAGCATCATCGGGTTCGGGGGAGCGGCGTCGCTGCTGCTCGGTGTGCTCCTCTTCGTGCTCCCGAGCACGGTGTCGCGGCTGTGGCCCTGGACGCTGACGCCGTTGACCGCCCGTGTCGTCGGCGCGGTCTTCTGCCTGGGCTGCGCCGGGCTCGTGGCCTTGCGCGACAGGCGGTGGGTGCGCCTGCGGCTGCTCGTCGAGGCGGAGACCGTCATGGTCGCGGCGATGCTCCTCGCGATGCTCCGCGGGCGGTCGGCACTGCACGCGGAGAGGCCGCTGACCTGGCTGCTCCTCGGCGGCATGGTGCTGGCCCTCGTCGGCTCGGCGCGCCTGCTGTACTCCATGTCCCGGCCCGAGGCGCTGGGTTAGGTTGAGGCATGCGCGTGACTCACCTCGGACATGCCTGCCTTCTCGTCGAGACGGCCGACCGGCGGGTCCTCATCGACCCCGGCTCGTTCTCACACGGCTTCGAGCACCTGGAGGGTCTCGACGCGATCCTCGTGACGCACAACCACGTCGACCACTTCGACCCCGAGCGCGTCGCGACGCTCGTGCGGGCCAACCCGTCGACGCCCGTGCACACCGACCCGCTCACCGCCCAGAAGCTGCGCGAGGAGGGCCTCGACGCCGTGCCGACGCGCCAGGGGGAGCCGTTCGAGGTCGGGGACGTCACGGTCACCCCGGTCGGCGAGCTGCACGCCTTCAACCACGAGGCCCTGCCGCGCATCCCCAACGTCGGCCTGGTGCTGCGCGCCGACGGCGAGCCCTCGCTCTTCCACCCCGGCGACGCCTACGACGCCGAGCCCGGCCCGGTCGACGTGCTCGCCCACCCGCTGAACGCCCCGTGGGCGGCGAGCCGCGACTCGATCGCGTTCGTCGGCCGCATCGCACCCAAGGTCTTCATCCCGATCCACGACGCGCTCCTGTCCGCCGTCGGTCGCGACATGTACGCCACGCACGTGCGCAACCTCGCCGGCGTCGAGGGCCTCGAGTACACCGATTTGCGCGACGACGAGTCCGCGACCTTCTGAGCCCCGCAGGTCCCGACCCACCCGCTGACCCACTGACCTTCCGACCACCTGACCGCACTCCTGGGGAGAGCATGAGCGAGTCGCCACCGCCGGACCTGCCTGCGCCGCAAGGGGTTCCGGACGACGGACCGGCCATCGCCGTACGCGGCCTGGGCAAGCGCTTCGGTGCCCTCATGGCCGTCCGCGGCATCGACCTCGACGTCCCGCGTGGGTCGTTCTTCGGCCTCGTCGGGCCCAACGGCGCCGGCAAGACGACGACCCTGTCGATGGTCACCGGCCTGCTGCGCCCCGACGCCGGGCGCGCGTTCGTCCTCGGCCACGACGTGTGGGCCGACCCCACCGCGGCCAAGCGGCTGCTCGGCGTCCTGCCCGACGGGCTGCGCACGTTCGACCGCCTCACCGGGCTCCAGCTCATCACGTACGCGGGGTTGCTGCGCGGCCTGCCGCGCGAGCTCGCGGCCGAGCGCGCCGCCGAGCTCGTCGACGCGCTCGGCCTGACCGACGCGCAGGGCACCCTGGTCGTCGACTACTCCGCCGGCATGACGAAGAAGGTCACGCTCGCCGCGGCCCTCGTCCACGCACCGCGCGTCCTCGTGCTCGACGAGCCCTTCGAGGCCGTCGACCCGTTGTCGGCCGCGACGATCCGGCGCATCCTGGCCGACTACGTCGACGCCGGCGGCACGGTCGTGCTCTCCAGCCACGTCATGGACCTCGTCGAGCGCATCTGCAGCCACATCGCCGTCATCGCCGAGGGCTCGGTCCTCACCGCCGGCGAGCTCGACGCGGTTCGTGACGGCCGACCGCTCGAGGAGCGCTTTGTCGACCTCGTCGGCGGTTCGACCGAGGTGGTGGGGCTGTCGTGGTTGCGCACCTCGTCCGACTGAAGCTCGCGCTGCTGGCCAACGTCTTCCGCCGCAGCCGGTCCCAGACCATCGGCGCGGTCGTCGGCATCGTCTACTTCTCCGTGCTCGTGCTGGGCCTGACGCTCATCGTCGCGACGCTGCGCACCTCCCTCGAGGTGGCCACCGTCGCGCTGCCGCTGGCCGGCGCGGTGGGCATCGTCCTCTGGACGGTCGTGCCGCTCTTCTCCTTCGGGTCCGACCCGACCCTCGACCCGAGCCGGTTCGCGCTCTACCCGGTGCCTCCGAGGGCGCTGGCCGTGGGCCTCATCGCGGCGGCGCTCGTCGGGCTGCCGGCTGTGGCCAGTGCGGTGCTCGGCCTCGGGGTCGTCGTGGCGTGGTCGCAGACGCCTGCCTCGACGCTCGTGTCGGTCGTGGGCACGAGCGTCGGCATCCTCACGGCGATCACCCTCTCGCGGTGGGTGTCCGCGCTGGCGGCGGCCGCGACGTCGAGCCGCCGTGGCCGCGACACGCTCGTCGTCGTGGGGCTCGTCGTCCTCGTCCTCGTCGGTCCGGTGGTCTGGGTCGCGGCCAACGTCCACGACATCCAGCGGCTCGCCGTGGCCACGTCGAAGGTCGTCGCGTGGACGCCGCTCGGGTGGGCGTGGGCGGCACCCGGCGATATCGCCGGCGGCAAGCCTCTCGTCGGGGCCGTGCGACTCGGGCTCGCCCTCGGCTTCCTGCTCGTCGTCGGGGTGCTCTGGTCGCGCGCGGTCACCCGGCAGGTCGAGAACCCGCGGGCCGTCTCGCGCAGGGACTTCGGCCCGGGCGTGCCCGGCGACCTCGGCCTGCTGGCCCGGGTGCCGGACCATCCCGCGGGCGCGGTCGCGGGGCGAGTGCTGACGTACTGGCGACGCGACCCGCGCTACCAGATCAGCCTGCTCATGACGCCGGTCTTCCCGCTCGCGCTGCTCATCCCCTGGGCGAGCGCCGACCTCGACTGGCCGCCCCTGCTCATGGGCCCGCTGCTGGCCTTCCTCCTCGGCTGGAGCGAGCACAACGCCATCGCGTACGAGTCACAGGCGTTCTCGCTGCACGTCGCCGCCGGCATCCGGGGCCTCGACGACCGGCTCGGTCGAGTCGTGCCGGGCCTGCTGCTCGCCGGCGTCCTCGTGCCGGTGTACGTGCTCGTCGGGGTGTGGCTCGGTGACCGGTGGGACCTGCTGCCGCTCGTGCTCGGCGTGTCGGCCACGGTGCTCGGGGCCGGGATCGCGGTGTCGAGCGTCATGAACCTCGTGCTGCCGTACCCGGTGGCCGAGCCGGGGGAGAGCCCGTTCAGCGCGCCGCCGGGTGCCGCGGGCATCACGATCCTGGCCCAGACGCTCGCGAGCGCCGCGACCTTCGTGCTGTCCGCGCCGCTGCTGCTGCTCGGCTGGTTCGCCTACGCGCCGCAGGCGCCTACCTGGCTCGTGTGGGTCACCGGGGTGGTCGGCGTGGCACTGGGGCCCGTCCTCGCCGGCGTGGGGATCCGCTGCGGGGCGCGCATCTACGACCGGCGGGCGCCCGACCTGCTCGCCGACCTCCAGCGCGTATGACCCACACGCGTCGGCACGCCACGGGATCGACTGCGGCACACAAGAACCCGCGCTCCGCGTCGATGGACGCGGAGCGCGTCAGCTGGGCGGTGCCGGTGAGGGCGGGTCAGGCCTGCGCGAGGTCGACGGCCAGGTGCGCCGCGCCGATGATGCCGGCCTGGTTGCGCAGCTGCGCCGGCACGATGGGGCACCGCAGCTTGAGCCGCGGCAGGAACTCGTCGCTGTCCTTGGAGATGCCGCCACCGACGATGATGAGGTCGGGGGAGAAGAGCTTCTCGATGACGTCGTAGTAGCGCTGGAGCCGCTCGACGTACTCGTCCCAGGAGAGCCCCTCGGCGTCCTTGACCGACGAGGCGGCCCGGTCCTCGGCGTCGAAGCCGTCGATCTCGAGGTGACCGAGCTCGGAGTTGGGCACGAGGCGGCCGTCGTGGATCAGGGCCGAGCCGATGCCGGTGCCGAGCGTCGTGAGGATGACGAGCCCCTGCACGCCCTTGGCGGCGCCGTAGTACATCTCGGCGAGGCCGGCGGCGTCGGCGTCGTTGAGGACGGTCACGGCGCGGCCGGTGTGCTCCGTGATGAGCGCCTCGGCGTCGGTGTCGATCCACGTCGGGTCGATGTTGGCGGCCGACAGGACCCGGCCGCGGATGACGACGGCGGGCACCGTCACGCCGATCGGGGAGTCGCCCGTGACGTCGGCGAAGTGGTCGACGATCTGGTCGACGACCTCGGCGACGGCGTCGGGCGTCGCGGGCTTCGGGGTGAGGATCTTGTGCCGCTTGCCGGCGAGGTCGCCCGCCTTGAGGTCGACCGGCGCGCCCTTGATGCCGCTGCCGCCGATGTCGATGCCGAGGGGCTTGCCCTTCTTGCCCATATCCCTGCTTCCTTGTCGAGGACGTGTCGAGGTGCTGGTCCGTTGGCCTCCAGCCGGCCTTGGTGCGAGCGTGTGCGAGGTTACGGGGTCGCGCCGGTGG
>JAEXXY010000216.1 GCA_023451855.1 Actinomycetes bacterium | reverse complement strand
GGCCCGCGGAGGTGGGCCCGAGCCCGCAGGCCACGAGGACCGTCGTGCCGGACTCGACGGCGAGCGCCCGGGCTCGGGCCGCGTCCCAGCGACCGGCCAGGTGCGGCAGGCCGTGCACGTCGGTGGCCCCCGAGCCGTGCAGGTCGTAGCCGACGTGACCGTCCCCGGCCGGCGACGCGTCGACCATCGTCGCCGCGACGTGACGTGCCGTGTCCTCGAGGCCCACGACGAGGACGAGGTCGCCGGGCGCCGACAGCAGGGCCGGGACGCGCTCGTTCGGCCGACGCGTGCGGTCGCGGTCGTCACCGAGGCGGGCGAGCAGGTCTGACAGGCCGGCGGACTCGGTCGACACCGGCTCGCCCGCGGCGTTGACGTCGGCGTTGACGCGGGCGTTGACGTCGTCCTCGGCGCGGTCGGCGCTGTCGAGCAGCGCCAGGATGCCGGCGCGGTCGCCGAGCACGTGCAGGGCCGGCTGGATCGGCACGACGCGCGGTACGCGGCTGTCGGGCACCTCGACGGTGACCTCGAGGTGGCGGCGGCCGAGGAACCCGGCGATCCCGGCGTCGAGCACCCGCTCGGCGCGCACGATCCGGGCGCCGTCACCGTAGAGGTGCGTCGCCTCGCGGGCCAGCTCGTCGAGGGAGCGGCCCTCAAGCAGGAACTGCTGTGCCAACGCGCACCACCCCGACGGTCTCGATGGTGACGTCGGCGGAGGTCACCTCGGCGTAGGACAGGACGGGCACGCCGCGCGGGGCGGGTGGCAGCAGTCGGCGCAGGGCTGGGCGAAGCACCGGCGCGCAGACGAGCACCGCCGACTTCCCCGATGACTCCGCCGCGGCCACGGCCGAGCTGAGCGAGGCGAGCACCGCATCGAGACGCGTCGGGTCGACGACGAGCTGGCTGCCGCCCTCCGCGGGCCGCAGGTCCTGCACGAGGCTCTGCTCGAGGCCCGGCTCGATGGTGATGACGGGCAGGTGCCCGCCGTCGGCGAACCGCGCGACGAGCGCCGGGCCGAGAGCCGCGCGAGCCGCCTCGACGAGCGACTCGGGGTCGCCGCCGGCCTTGGCGCGCAACGTCAGCGCCTCGTAGATGCGGGTGAGGTCGTTGATCGGCACCTGCTCGGCGAGCAGCCCCTGCAGGACGCGGTGCACCTCGGCGAGCGAGAGCAGCGCGGGGGTCAGCTCGTCGACGGTCGCCGGGCTGACGCCGCGGACACCCTCGGTGAGCACGCGGACGTCCTCGCGCGAGAGCAGGCGCGACGCGTGGGCGCCAACGATCGAGGACAGGTGGGTCACGAGGACGCTGACCCGGTCGACGAGCGTGGCTCCGGTCATCTCGGCGCTGTGCCGCAGCTCGGCCGGCACCCACTTGCCGGCGAGACCGAAGACCGGCTCGATGACGGAGACGCCGGGCAGGGCGTCGAGGGCCTCGCCGAGGGCGAGCAGCTTGCCGGGAGGGGCGGTGCCGCGACCGGCCTCGACGCCGGCGACGCGGATGGCGTACGTCGAGGGCGGCAGGTCGACGCTGTCGCGGGTGCGCACCGGCGGGATGACGATGCCGAGGTCCATGGCGATGGTGTGCCGCAGCGCCTTGACGCGTCCGAGCAGGTCGTCGGGCGAGCCGCCGACGAGGTCGACGAGGTCGGGCGCGAGGAGGATCTCCAGCGGCTGCACGCGCATCCGCTCGATGATCTCCTCGTTCGGGTCGCGCTCGGCGCCCTGCCCCTCCGCCTCGGCGGACGCGCCCGCGACTCCAGCGGCGCCCGCACCGGCGGCGGGCCGCACCCGGCGCGAGGCGATGATGAGTGCGGCACCGACGCCGAGGAACGGCAGGGGCGGCATGCCCGGCAGCAGCGCCATGACGACGGCGGCGCACCCGGCCACGAGCAGCGCCGTGCGCGACTGCGACAGCTGCACCGAGGCGCTGCGCCCGAGGTCGGTCTCGGCGCCCGAGCGGGTGACGATCATGCCGGTCGACACGGCCATGAGCAGGGCCGGGATCTGCGTCACGAGGCCGTCACCGACGGTGAGCAGGCTGTAGGTGTTGAGGGCGTCGGTGAGCGACAGGCCGCGCTGCACCATGCCGACGCCGATGCCACCGACGACGTTGACGACGATGATGACGATGCCGGCGATCGCGTCACCCTTGACGAACTTCGAGGCGCCGTCCATCGCCCCGTAGAAGTCGGCCTCGGCGGCCACCTGGGCGCGCCGCTCCCGGGCCACGACGTCGGTGATGAGCCCGGCGTTGAGGTCGGCGTCGATCGCCATCTGCTTGCCGGGCATGGCGTCGAGGGTGAAGCGCGCGCCCACCTCCGCGACGCGCTCGGCGCCCTTGGTGACGACGACGAACTGGATGACGACGAGGATGACGAAGACGACGAAGCCGATGATGAGCGAGCCGCCGACGGTGACCTTGCCGAAGGCCTCGATGACGTGGCCGGCGAAGCCGTCGCCGAGCACGAGACGTGTCGAGGCCACGTTGAGGCCGAGGCGGAAGAGCGTGGCGACGAGCAGCAGCGACGGGAACACCGAGAAGTCGAGCGGCTTGGTCACGAACATGCTCGTCAGCAGGATGACGAGCGCCAGCGCGATGTTGCACACGATGAGCACGTCGAGCAGCGCCGCCGGGACCGGAACGACGAGGAGCAGGACGATGCCGACGATGCCGAGCGGCACGGCGAGCCGGGCGAGGTCGCGGTTCACGAGGTGGCTCCTCCTGGTCGGGCGGTGGGTGTGCCGGGGCGGGGTGCGCGACGCGTGGGCGCCGCAGGGGTGCTGACGCGTCGGGGAACGGTGTGGACGCCGGCGGCGGCACCGCGGGCCTTGAGCGCCATGACGAAGGCGAGCACCCCGGCGACGGCGGTGTAGAGCTCGACGGGGATCTCCTGGCCGATCTCGCAGCCGGCGTGCAGCGCCCGCGCGAGCGGGACGTCGCGGACCATCGGGACGCGCTGGTCCTCGGCCTCCTTGCGGATCCGGGCGGCGATGGTGCCCGAGCCCTTGGCGACGACGCGGGGTGCGGCCTTGCCGGGCTCGTACGCCAGGGCGACGGCGACGTGCGTCGGGTTGAGCAGCACGACGTCGGCGCCGGAGACCGCGGCGATCATCCGGTTGCGCGACATCGCCAGCTGCCGGGAGCGGCGCTGCGAGCGCAGCAGCGGGTCGCCCTCGCTGCTCTTCGTCTCCTCCTTGACCTCGCGCCTGGTCATCCGGGTCTTGTTCCGGTTGCGGCGCAGGACGACGATGACGTCGGCGGCGGCGAGGACGAGCCCGGCCCCGACGGCGAAGCGCAGCAGCGAGGCCGCGCCGTCACCCGTGGCGGCGAGCAGCCCCGACACCGGCAGGCCGCCGGCGGTCAGCAGGATCGGCACGAGGTCCTGGACGACCATCCAGAGGACGAGCCCGACGACGGCGGTCTTGAGCATGGCCTTGGCGCCGCCCCACAGGGCCTGCTTGCCGAAGATCCGGGCGAAGCCCTGGACGAGGTTGAAGTGCTCGAACGACGGGGCGAGCTTCTTGACGTGCACGCCTCCCTGCACGATGCCGCCGACGACGACCGCGGCGAACACCGCGCCGACGAGCGGCAACAGGGTGCTCCCGACCGAGCCGAACCCCTCGGAGAGCGCGGCGAGTGCGCGCCCGGGGTCGGGGTCGGCGACGACCGAGCCGAGGGTCAGCAGCTGGCCGGCCCCGGCGTCGGCCGCGCGCGACACGGTGAGCGGCAGCATGACGGCACCGACGCCGACCGCGAGCCATGCGGTGAGGTCCTGCGACCGGCCGAGCTGCCCCTTGGACCGGACCTCCCGCATCCGCTTGTCGGTGGCCCGCTCGGTGCGCTCCTGGCCGTCCGACATCAGCCCACCCCCAGCAGCAGCCGCGCCGACTCGTGGGCGAGGCCCGACACGACGCGTGGGATGGCGAGGAACATGACGCCGGCGAGCACGAGCGTGATGAGGACCTTGAGCGGGAAGCCGAGCTGGAAGGCGTTCAGCGCCGGGGCGACCCGGGTCAGCAGCCCGAGGCCGACATCGGCGAGGAAGAGCACGGCCATGAGCGGACCGGCGATCTGCAC
>JAEXXY010000180.1 GCA_023451855.1 Actinomycetes bacterium | reverse complement strand
GCCCGACGCGTCGCCCGGCGGCGGGTCCGGCAGGAGGCCATCCGCGTCGACCGCCTCGCTCGGGAGGCGCTCGCCGAACCGGACACGGACGGCCGCGCCGCCCTGCTGCACGAGGCCCGCAAGGCGGCCAAGCGTCTGCGCTACGCGGCCGAGGCCGCCGCGCCGGTCACCGGGCGTCGCGTCCTACGCGTCGCCGAGGCCGCCGAGCACGTCCAGGAGGTCCTCGGCGAGCACCACGACACGGTCGCCACGAGGGCCGCCGTCGCCGAGGTGGCGGCGGCGGGCGACGTCGCGACAGCGTTCGCGGTCGGCCGTGTCCATGCCCTCGAGGAGGCCGAGGCGCTGCGCCTGGAGGAGGTGGCCGAGCTCGCGATCCGTCGGCTCCGCCGGCGATCCGGCGTCTGAGGCGGGTACCGACGCCTATTCTCGGAGCGCAGCCCTCGCCCCGGACGCAGGAGGCAGCCATGGACGAGCCCGTCGGTCGCCGCCGAGTCGCGCTCCTCGACCGCTTCGACCTCGTGCTGCTGTTCGTCCTCGTCGCGATCGTCACGCAGTCGCTCGTCGACGTGCGCAGCTCCTACACCGGCCGGTTCGTCACCCACGCAGTCACCGGGGCGGCGCTCGTCGTCGCGACCCGCGCCTCAGGCGCGTCGCGACGCATGTGCCGGCTCATGGACTGGTTCGTCGGTCTCAGCGTCCTCGGCAACCTCGTCATCATCCTCTTCGAGGCCGTCCCCGGGGCCGCGCAGCCTCCGCCAGTGATCCAGCCCGACGCGTTCTGGTGCCTCGCCGCCTTCGTGACCCCGGTCCTCTGCGCAGGGCGACTCGTGTGGCACCAGCGGGTGACCCTCCAGACCGTCCTCGGCGCCGTCGCCGCGTACCTGCAGCTCGCCGTGGCCTACTCGCTGCTCTTCCAGACGATCGACGGGTGGACGCCCGACGTGGACTTCTTCGGCCAGAACGTCTCCTCGACCGTCTACATGTACTTCAGCCTCACGACGATCGCGACGCTCGGCTACGGCGACTTCGTGCCGGTCACCGAGGTCGGGCGTCTGGCCGCCATGTCCGAGGCGGTCATCGGGCAGGTCTACCTCGTGACGTTCGTCGCGATGGTCGTGTCCCGGTTCGCCGCCGAGGCCCCGGGCACCAACCGCCGCCGGCGGCGCTGGTTGTCCGCGGAGGAGCAGCCCGGGGAGATGCAGCCCGGGGAGATGCAGCCCGGGGAGATGCCGGGTGAGGGGCTGTCAGGAGAGGGCCCCCGGTCGGCTGAGGGCCGCCGGTCGGGTGAGGGCCGGTCGGGTGACGGGGAACCGGACGGCGCGCCCTAACATCGCGGCATGTCGATCGAGAACCCGCCGCCTGCGGCTCGCGCCACCCGAGTCGTGCGCGATGGCACGGCCGCCGACGCCGCGTCCTGCGCGCGCATCTACCGGCCCTACGTCCTCGACACGGCGATCACCTTCGAGCTCGAGCCGCCGACCGAGGTCGAGGTGGCGGCCCGCATCGCGGCTGCCGTCGCGACGCACGCCTGGCTCGTCCTCGAGGAGGCCGGCGTGGTCGTCGGCTACGCCTACGCCGGCCCGCTCAAGGCCCGCCCGGCCTACCGCTGGTCCTGCGAGGTGTCGGTGTACCTCGACCCGGAGTGGCACGGGAGCGGCGGCGGCCGGGCCCTCTACGCGGCCCTGCTCGAGCGGCTCACGCAGCGTGGCTACCGGATGGCGGCGGCCGGCATCGCCCAGCCGAACGAGGCGAGCAACCGGCTCCACGCGTCGTTCGGCTTCGAGCCGGTCGGCACCTACCGCAGGGTCGGCTGGAAGAACGGCGCATGGCACGACGTCGCGTGGGTGCAGCGATTCCTCGGCGAGGCGCACGTCGGCCCCGAACCGCCGCCCGAACCGCGCTGAGCGGACTCGGCCCAACCTCCCGGGTGACGGCCTCGGACACGCAGAAAGGGCGGGGACGACACGGATGTCGTCCCCGCCCTCTCTCGCGGGCGCACCGGTCAGGTCACGGCGCGTAGATGTACTTCATCCCCGAGATGTCGGTGACGGTACGGGTGTTGTAGTTGTACGGGCCGGCCATCGCGTTCATCTCGATGATGGTGACCTCGTTGCCGTTGACGGCCGTGACCCAGGCGACGTGACCGACGCTCGAGGAGCCGTGGACGCCGGGCTGCATGACGACGATCGAGCGGGTGCGCGGCGTGCCGCTGACGGTGTAGCCCGCCGACGCGGCGCCGGAGGCCCACTCCATGGCGTTGCCGGTCCAGCCGCCGGGGTAGTAGCCCTCGGACTGGTACCACTTGTTGAGCGCGCCCCACGTGCACTGGCCCGCGGTGGCCCAGTTGTGCGACGAGCGCATGCCCGACGACGCGCTCGGGACCGAGCCGTTGCTGCTCGACTTGACCGAGACGTTGCTGCTCACCAGGGACTGACGCGAGGCGTCACGCGAGGCGCGCTCGGCAGCGGCCTTGCGGTCAGCGGCGGCCTGGCGGGCCTTCTCGATGACGACGTCCTCGATGACGGCCGGCTTGGCCTTGGCGGTGCGCTGCGCGACGGCCTGCTGCACCTGCGGCTGGAAGCCGATCTTCGACAGGGCCGTCGACGGAGCCGCGGCTCGCGCGGCGGCCGGGCCGACCGCGGCCGGGGAGCCGAGGGCGGTGACCGCACCATTGGCGGCCTTGGCCTCGTCGGCGCTGGCAGGACCCGCGAAGGTGGCGAGGATGCCGCCAGTGGCCGCGACGATGGCGGCGCCCTTCATGGCCGGCTGAGCCGACTCACGGGCGAGAAGCTTGAGTTCGTTGAGGGGATTGTGGCGTCCTGGCGCGCGGTGGCGCCCGCGGATGTTCTCAGTCTTCATGTACCTCTCCGCGCCTACGAAGTTAGCTGTCGGGTTCGGGCGGAAAGGTGCCCGGCTCCCTCCCGTGCCGTGTCGTGCTCGGCCCGGGTGGGTACTTCACCCCAAGGACGTCCGGAGTCGTGATGCCGGACGCCCGGAGAAACGTGTGGTTCCTCCGCTCCCGTCACAAGGTCTGATCCCACGTGCGAGGCGGTGACAGGACTAGGCGGTCCACCTCGTACGCGCCCGACCAGGGGGGTCGGACTCCCGGAACTGTAGACGACTCAACCGGGCAATGTCACGCCGAGGTAACGGGGGCGCGCCGGATTCGTCCTTGAATGAGTGGATGGGCGGTCTTTACCCTGCGTTTACCGGGGCCTGAAAGTGACGCAGGTCACACTCGGGCCGCTCTGTTCTGCCTTCACGGGCCCATGACGTCCGGTACAAGCCGGCGCGGTGGGGTGCTGTGGCTGTGTCGTGTGGGAACGGCTCGCCCCACGCCCCGGCTGGCTAGGGTCGACGCGTGTTCGACGACAGCTCGCACGTCCTCGCCCGCTCCCGTCGTGTGCTCGCCGAGCACGTCCTGCCAGCGGTCCACCGCGACCGCACGCCGCTTTCGGTGTCGGCCTGGTGCGCGCCGGGCGAACCGGTGCCGGCCGCCGAGGCGCTGGCCGCGCCGCACGAGCCGGTCGGGCCGGGCACGCCGTGGGGTGAGCCGTGGTCGACGTGGTGGTTCGAGATCACCGGGGCGGTGCCCGACGCCTTCGCCGGCCAGTGCGTCGAGGTGGTCGTGGACCTCGGGTTCCGTGGCGAGGGGCCCGGGTTCCAGGCCGAGGGTCTGCTCCACGACGCCGCCGGCACGCCGCTCAAGGGGATCCACCCGATGAACCGCTGGTACCGCGTCACCCGCGACGCCGCCGGCGGCGAGCCGATCCACCTGCACCTCGAGGCCGCCGGCAACCCGGCCGTGATGGAGCACGGCTTCCGGCCCACCGGGCTCGGTGACCTCGCCACGGCCGGCGCGGCCCCGCGCTACGTCCTGGGCCGCATCGACGTCGCCGTCTTCGAGCCGGAGGTCTTCGGCCTCGCCATGGACCTCGACGTCCTCGTCGACCTCGTCGGCGAGCTGCCCGAGCGCGACGCCCGACGCCTCGAGGTGGCCGCGGCGCTCGACGACGCCCTGGCGGCCCTCGACGTCCACGACGTGCGCGGCACCGCCGAGGCGGCCCGGGCGGCCCTGGCCGACGTCCTCGCCGCCCCCGCCGTGACGAGCGCCCAGCGCCTCACCGCGGTCGGCCACGCCCACATCGACTCCGCGTGGCTCTGGCCGGTGCGCGAGACCGTCCGCAAGTGCGCGCGGACCTTCGCCAACGTCACGGCCCTCGCCGCCGACTACCCCGAGCTCGTCTTCGCCTGCTCGTCGGCGCAGCAGTACGCGTGGACGAAGGAGCACCAGCCGGCGATCTGGCAGCGCATCCTCGACGCCGTCGAGGCCGGCACGTGGGAGCCCGTCGGCGGCCAGTGGGTCGAGGCCGACGGCGTCATGCCGAGCGGGGAGTCGCTCGTGCGCCAGCTGCTCCACGGCCAGCGGTTCTTCGAGCGGGAGCTCGGTCGGCGCTGCGTCGGCGTCTGGCTGCCGGACTCCTTCGGCTACGCGGCGGCCTACCCGCAGATCGCCCGGCTCGCCGGCGCCGAGTGGTTCCTCACCCAGAAGCTGAGCTGGAACGACACGAACACCTTCCCGCACCACACCTTCTGGTGGGAGGGCATCGACGGCACCCGGATCCTCACGCACTTCCCGCCGGCCGACACCTACGAGAGCAAGCTCGGCGGCGCCGACGTGCACCGCTCGGCGCGCCAGCACCTCGAGAAGGGCCGGTCCCGGCGGGCGCTCATCCCGTTCGGGTTCGGCGACGGCGGCGGTGGCCCCGAGCGCGAGATGCTCGAACGGGCCCGCCGGCTCCGGTCCCTCGAGGGCTCGCCGGCCGTCGAGGTGGGCTCGGCCTCGTCGTTCTTCGACGCCGTCCGTGAGGAGTACGCCGACCGCGCCCCGACGTGGGCCGGCGAGCTCTACCTCGAGCTGCACCGCGGCACCCTGACGAGCCAGCGCGCCATGAAGGCCGGCAACCGCGGCTGCGAGGCGCTGCTGCGGCAGGCCGAGCTGGCGTGGACGCTCGTCGCGGTGCGCGGCCTCGGCGAGTGGCCGGCCGAGCGGCTGCGCCTCGTGTGGGAACGCCTGCTGCTCCTGCAGTTCCACGACATCCTGCCCGGCAGCGCCATCGCCTGGGTCCACCGCGAGGCCCGCGAGGACTTCGCGCGGCTCACGGCCGAGCTGCGCTCGCTCGTCGCGGAGGCCCTCGACCTGCTCGCACCCCGCGGCGGCCTGCTCAACGCCGGGCCGCTGCCGCGCCGGGAGGTCGTCAGGGTCATCGGGGTCGGCGGCGATGACGGCGACGACGGCGAGGTCGTGCTCGTCGAAGTCCCGGCGCTCGCCGTCGGGGGACGACGCGTCGAGCCGGAGCACCCCGTGGAGGTCGCCGGGCTCACCGTCACCAACGGGCTCGTGTCGGTCACCGTCGCGCCCGACGGCTCGATCGAGCGCCTGCTCGACCTGCGCCACGGCGGCCGCGACGCGCTCCCGCCCGGGTCCCGCGCCGCCGAGCTTCGGCTGCACCCCGACGTGCCGGCGATGTGGGACGCCTGGGACATCGACAAGCCGCACGCGCGCACGTGGACGTCTCCCGACGTCACGCCCGAGACGTCACCAGTCACGTCGCCGGACGCGTCGGGCGGGGCCGGCGCGCACGCGGCCCGCGTCGTCGAGGCGGGCCCGCTGCGCGTCGTCGTCGAGGCCCGCGGACGCCTCGGGCGGTCGACGTACGTGCAGCGCACGACCGTCACGGCCGACTCGCCGCGCATCGACGTCGAGGTGCGCGTCGACTGGCGCGAGAGCGAACGGGCCGTCGCCGCCTACGTGCCCGTCCCGGTCCTCGCTCCGCACAGCACCGCCGACATCCAGTTCGGCCACCTGCGCCGGCCCGCCCACGAGAACACGTCGTGGGAGGCCGCTCGGCACGAGATGGTCGCCCATCGCTGGCTGCACGTCGGCGAGGAGGGCTGGGGCCTGGCCGTCGTCAACGAGTCGACGTACGGGCACGCCGTGCGCCGCGGCGTCGACGCGTCGGGCGAGCCGGTCACGACGGTGCGCCTGACGCTGTTGCGCTCGCCGTCCTTCCCCGACCCCGACACCGACGCCTCGGAGGTCGTCGGAGAGCACGTCGTCCGGTTCGGCATCGTGCCGGGCGCCGACGTCGCCGAGGCCGTCGCGCACGGGTACGCGATGCACCTGCCCCTGCTGGGCGTCCTGCCCGAGGGGCCGGGTGGAGACCCGGTGTCGGTGAGGCCCCTTGTGGCGGTGGACGACCCGGGGTGCGTCGTCGAGGCGGTCAAGCTCGCGGAGGACGGCAGCGGCGACGTCGTGCTCCGGCTCTACGAGGCGATGGGCGGTCGCCGCGACGTGACGCTCGTGCCGGGCTTTCCCGTGGAGCGCGTCGTCGAGACCGACGTGCTCGAGGAGCCGGGATCGGCTGCGCTCGAGGGCCGCGAGTCGCTCCTGCCCCCCGACACGCGCACAGCTGCCGACACCCCGGCGGACGCGATCCGCCTGCGGCTGCGGCCCTTCCGGATCGTCACGCTGCGGCTGACGCCCCGACGCTGATCGAGCGCGGCACCGAGCCGGCGTCGGCGGGAGGTCCGGCCCGCGCGTCGTGCCACCTCGTGTCACGTCGGTCTCGTCATCAGCCGGACTGCGACTGCTCCTCGTGCTCGCGCTCGGCGGCACGTCTCACGCAGAGCCGCGCGATGGTCGCGACGAGGTCGAGCGGCACCGGTTTCGTGATCGGGAAACGCACGGTGTCCTTGGCCCGGCGGAACGGCCGGATGGCGTCCTCGAAGGCGGCATCGCCGGTGGGCACGGGGTAGACGCCGACGTGGTTCTTCCAGCCGGCGAAGTACAGCAGCGGCTTGCCCTCGAGGATGAACGTGGCCATGCCGTAGCTGATCTTCTCGCGGGCGTCGGGCACCGCCGTGCGGATCGCGGTGCGCACCCTCGCGAGCTGAGTCCGCGTCTCCTCGGGATAGGAGGCGATGTAGTCATCGACGGACGCGAATCTGGGGGCCAAGCCTGGTCCTCACTCAGTAGACGGACCGATTGTCGGAGGGGATGTCTGCGACTTTAGGTGCCGAATGGGGCGACTGCAAAGTAAGCGGGCATTTCGGACACAAACCCGAGCAAAACGACGAATACGTGAACTTCAGGTGTCAGTCCGCGAATCGCCTTGTCCCGTGTGGCTCCTCGCGGGCCGCCAGGCAGGCGCATGAGTCACGGCTGGAGCAGCACCTTGATGGCGCGCCGCTCGTCCATGGCCCGGTAGCCCTCGGCTACCTCGTCCAGCGGGAGCGTGAGGTCGAAGACCTTGCCCGGGTCGATGCGGCCGGACAGGACCCGCTCCATCAGGTCGGGCAGGTAGCGGCGCACCGGGGCGATGCCGCCGGCCAGGCCGATGTTGCGCACGAACATCCGGCGCAGCGGCAGCTCGACCCCGTGCGGTACGCCGACGAAGCCGACGGTCGAGCCGGCGCGCGCGACGCGGAACGCGGTGTCCATCGACTGGTGGGTGCCGACGCACTCGAGGACGGCGTCGGCGCCGATGCCGCCGGTGAGGTCCATGACGGCCGCCACGGCGTCGTCTCCGCGCTCGGCCACGACGTGGGTGGCGCCGAACTCGCGGGCCAGGGCCTGGCGCGGCTCGTGGCGCGACATCGCGACGATCCGCTCCGCGCCGAGCTGCTCGGCGGCGATGACGCCGCAGAGGCCGACCGCGCCGTCACCGACGACGACCACCGTCGAGCCCGGCGTGACCTTGGCCGCGACGGCCGCGTGCCAGCCCGTGGCCATGACGTCGGACAACGCCAGCAGGGAGGGGAGGTACCGCTCGTCGGGCATCCCGTCGGTCTTGACGAGGCTGCCGTCGGCCTGCGTGACGCGGGTCAGCTCGGCCTGACCGCTCGCCGTGCCGTCGGCGTTCGGGCACGCGGACTGGACACCGGCGAGGCAGTCGGGGCAGGTGTTGTCGCAGTGGCAGAACGGCACGACGACGAAGTCGCCGGGCGTGAAGTGCCTGACCTCGGAGCCCACCTCCGCGACGACGCCGACGGCCTCGTGGCCGATCGTCGCGCCCTCACGGATCGGGTTCTCGCCGCGGTAGGGCCACAGGTCGGAGCCGCAGATGCACCCGGCCGTGACGCGCACGATGGCGTCGGTCGGGGCCTCGATGGTCGGGTCGGGCACCTCGGACAGTCGGATGTCGCGGGGGCCGTGGATCGTCGTCGCGCGCATGGCCCCATCCTCGCCGTCCCGGCCGCTCCGGACAAAGTGCCCACTCGACAGGCAGGTGGCAACCACTTCCCGAGTGGGCAGTTGCTCGGGTGGGCAGCTGGTCGAGTGGGCAGTTGGTCGAGTGGGCAGTTGCTCGAGTGGGCGGTTGGACTTGCCCCGCTTGGCGGCTCAGCCGCGCGAGCGCAGACGCAGGTTCGGCAGGCCGGGCGCAGGCAGGGTGTGCTCCCACGCGTCCGGGAAGGTGCCGAAGCGGGCTGAGGCGTCGGGCGCCTCCCCACGGGCGGCGGCCTCGCGCTCCCGCTGCCACTGCTCCCGGAAGCCGACGATCTCCTCGTGGCTGCGGCCGATGAAGTTCCACCACATGACGACCTGCTCGCCGAACGGGGCGCCGCCGAGCACGAGCAGACGCGTGTCCTCGTCGCCGGCCGTCAGGGTGACCGTCCGCGTCCGGACCGGCACGAAGACGATCTCGCCGGGCTTGGCCGTGGCAGTCCCGACGGTGAGCGTCCCTGTGTCGCATAGGAACCCGTGCTCGTAGGAGGCGTCCACCTCGACGTCCAGCGACTGCCCGGCGGGCACCGTCACCTCGGCGCCGACGAGTGGCGAGTGCATCGACACCGGCGACGCCTGGCCGAACAGCGACCCGAGGAACACGAGGACTCGGCAGCCGTCGACGTCGGTGACCGGTGGCGCGTAGTGCTCGAACCCCGGCGCCGTGAACCGGCTCGCCTCGGGCAGGGCCACCCACAGCTGCGCGCCGTGCAGCGTCGTCGTGGTCGGGGTCGAGTACTCGGAGTGCGCGATGCCGTTTCCGGCGGTCATGATGTTGAGCTCGCCGGGGCGCACGAACGCGTGGACGTCGGTGGTGTCGCGGTGCTCGACCTCGCCCGAGAAGAGCCACGACACGGTCTGCAGACCGGTGTGCGGGTGGCCGGGCACGACCATGCCGCCGGTGGCCGACACGTCGTCGGGGCCGTAGTGGTCGACGAAGCACCACGCCCCGATGAGCGAGCGCTCGCGCTGCGGCAGGCTCCGCCGCACCGGCATCGCCCGGGGGCCACCGAGCGGCACGTCGCGGTAGGGGAGCACGACGGGGCCGGTGCCGGCGGAACCGGCGTCGGCGTCACGGTGCTCGCAGGTGACCTCGGCAGGGGAGCGGTCCGGGTTGCTCACGGGATCAGGCTAAGGCGACGTTGCTACGTTGCCCACCATGACCGAGCAGGCCCGACCCGACGCCAGCACCCCACCCGTGACCCCCTCACGGCCGGCGCTGCGGTGGT
This sequence comes from Actinomycetes bacterium, assembly GCA_023451855.1. Lineage (GTDB taxonomy): Bacteria > Actinomycetota > Actinomycetes > Actinomycetales > Dermatophilaceae > Monashia. Next base: position 3,422 of record JAEXXY010000180.1, on the reverse strand, counting down.
CGGCCTGGCGGGTCGTCTGGTGGTTCGGGTTCGTCAGCCTCGCCGCCGACATGGTCTACGAGGGGGCGCGCTCGATGTACGGGCCGCTGCTCGCCTCGCTCGGCGCCGGGGCCGTCGTCGTCGGGTTCGTCACCGGCGCCGGTGAGGCCATGGCGCTCGTGCTGCGGCTCGTCTTCGGTCCGCTGGCCGACCGCACCGGCCGCTACTGGGCGCTGACCATCGTCGGCTACGGGCTCACGGCCGTCTGCGTGCCGCTTCTCGCCGTCACCCCGTTCGTCGGTGGTGCCGGGCTCGCCCTGGCCTCGGTGCTCATCCTCCTCGAGCGCGCCGGCAAGGCGGTGCGCAGCCCGTCGAAGTCGGCGCTGCTCGCCCACGTCGCGACGGCGGTGGGGCGCGGGCGCGGATTCGGCGTCCACAAGGCGCTCGACCAGGTCGGGGCGTTCGCCGGGCCGCTCCTCGTCGCGACGGTCGTCGCGGCCGCAGGCACGATCTGGCCCGGCATGCTCGTGCTCGCGATCCCCGGGGTCGTCGCGATGGTGCTGCTCGCGATCATCCGCGCCCGCGTGCCCGACCCCGCTGCCTACGACCCCCAGCCCACCGACGCGAGGACGTCCGAAGCGTCGGTGCCCGACGCGTCAGCCACCCACGTGTCGGCCCTTGATGCCGCAGCGACCGACGCTCCCGCGACCGACGACCCGGCCGCCGACGCTCCTGCCGCCGGCGCCGTGCCCACCGCGGAACCCGTTGTCGCCGAGTCGGGTCCGGCTCGGCGGGGGGTCGTCGCAGGTGTGCGCGGATGGTTCGCCGACGCCGTCGGGGCCGGGCTGCCGCGCTCGTTCTTCCGGTACGCGCTCGCGGCCGGCCTGACGACGGCGGGGCTCGTGACCTTCGGCCTCATCGGCTACCACCTGACGGTCGGCGGCCTCGTGCCCGTGGCCACGGTGCCGATCGTCTACGCCGGCGCGATGGGCGTCGAGGCACTCGCGGCGCTCGTCGTCGGCGTCGCCTACGACCGGTTCGGCGGGGCGGTGCTCTTCGCCGTGCCGGTCCTCGTCGCGCTCGTGCCCCCGCTGGCGCTGACGGGGTCGCTGCCCCTCGTGCTCGTAGGCGTCGCCGTGTGGGGGCTGGCCTACGGCGTGCAGGACTCGACGGTCAAGGCGCTCGTCGCCGAGGTCGTCGAGGCGCCGCGGCGGGCCACGGCCTACGGCGTCTTCGCCGGCGTCCAGGGGGCGTTCGCCGTCGTCGGCGGGCTCGTGTCCGGATGGCTCTACGACCGGTCGCTGCCCTGGCTGGTCGCCGTCGTCGCGGTCAGCCAGCTCGTCGCCCTCGCCCTGCTCGTGCGCACCGTCCGCGGTGTCCGCATCCACCACCCCGGCTCCTGAGCAGGGACGCGAGGAGGGCCGGACCGCCGAGGCGGACCGGCCCTCCAGGGCGTGTGGTGATGCGTCAGCTCACGGCGTCGAGGGCGTCGACGACACCCTCGCCGAAGAAGCTGTTGTCCTCGACCGGGCCGGTGCAGACCGGGCCGCTCGTCGTCGTGCCGCACGCCTTGTCATCGGCCTGCTGGCGCAGCTTCTCGATCATCTGCGCGGGCGTCCACGTCGGGTGCACCGACTTCATGAGCGCGAGCACGCCGGCCACGTGCGGCGACGCCATCGAGGTGCCGCTCTTGGTGCCGTAGCCGTTGTTCGCGACGACGGTCGACAGGATGCGCGAGCCCGGGGCGGCCACGTCGATCTTGCCGAGGCCGCGGTTGGAGAAGCCCGAGAGCCGGCTGTTCTGCGAGCCGGTGGGGACGCTCTCCAGCGACGACACCGTGACGACGCCGTCGAGCTCGGTCGGGATGTCCTCGCAGCCGCTGTTGAGCGTGCGGCTCACCTGGCCCGACTTGGGCTGGTCGTCGGGGCTCGTCGTGTCCTTGAAGGACGACTTGTTCGCGAGGTCGCGGGCCGAGTTGCCGGCGGCGGCCGCGTGCACGACGCCCTGCTGCGTCGACCACGTGACCGCTCGGCGCACCGCCTCCTTGGCCGCGTACTGGTCGGGCTGGTCCTCGCAGTAGAACTCGAACGGGTCGACGTAGTAGCTGTTGTTCGTCACGTCCATGTGCTTGAGCCCGGCCTCGACGAAGCCGCAGACGGCGTACTCCGGGTAGATGAACCCGGCGTCGTTGACGACCTTGACCGACGCGAGGCGCACGTTCGGCGCGACGCCGACGATGCCGACGCCGTTGCGGGCGGCGGCGATCGTGCCGGCCACGTGGGTGCCGTGGTCGCTCGTCGTCGGCTGCCATCCGGACGTCGACGGGCGACCGGCGTCGGTGCAGTTGACCGAGTCCGCGACGTCGAGGTTGGCCACGAGGTCGGGGTGGTCGGCGTCGATGCCGGAGTCGAGGACCCCGACGAGGACGCTGCGGGAGCCGTCGGTGACCGTGTGGGCCCGGTCGGCCTTGATCATCGTCAGGTCCCACTGCTCGGACTCGCGGGGGTCGGTCGTGACGGCGGGGCTGGGGTCGGACTCGACGTCGCCGTTCCAGTCCTTCGTGGCGCCCTGCTTGTAGCCGGAGGCGCCACGGCCCCAGGACGCGCCGGCGCCCTCGGGGGTGCCCTCGCTGACCTCGACGGTGCGGGTGGCCCCGACCGAGTCGACGGCGTTGCCGCCCGTCGTGACGACGTCGGACCGGAAGGTCGCGACCTTCGAGTGCGCGACGACGACGCCGATCTGCGGCCACGACTGGACGACGACGCCGCCCGCGGCCTCGACGGCCTTCTCGACCAGACGCGTCTGGCCGGGGTTCGCGACGCGGGCGTTGACGACGTAGCTCATGAGCCGGCCGTCGGGGGTGCTGATCGGGACGGGCGTCGACGTCGGCTCGTCGGCACTCGTCGAGGCGGCGGCCGAGCCGCCGACCGCTGCGGCCGCCACGACCGCGAGGGATGCTGCCGCGGCCAGGCCGCGGTGCCGGAGAGTGGGCTTTCGCATGTGCTGTGCTCCCGCTGGGTGAGTGGGTGGGTGAGTGCGAGTCCTGCGGCGCCCGGGTGGGGCGTCGGGGACATCGTCACGCGCGGGGAGCGGACGCGCGCGTCGAAGGGTCGGCCGAACGGCCTCGGTCCGGTTGTCCTGTCCAGCCGACCGGGTGCCTCACCAGGCGTCGCGGGCCGGACGCGTCAGCGGCGCGAGCGCGATGAGCAGCAGGAGGGCTCCGAGGGGCAGCAGTCCCCACGGGAGGGCGACGACGAGGGCGCCGACGCCGGCGAGCGCGGCCGAGCCGACCGGAAGCCGGCCCTCGAGGGTCAGCGCCAGCAGCACCGCCGCCACGCCGAGGGCCACGAGGACCGGACCGCCGACGACCAGCGCCGTGGGGAGCGTCGCGCCCAGCACGCCCGTCGTCTGACCGAGCCAGACCGCCGCAGTCGCGCCGACGC